>NZ_JAUBRM010000036.1:0-68475 GCF_036701905.1 Microcoleus sp. MON2_D5 | reverse complement strand
TATCCTTTCTCTGCGCTGTGCTTATCTCAATGGTCAACTTTCCACTTGATATATGTGCAAAACTGAGATGCACCCGATAAACCTCTTAACATTTGGGCTGATACACTTCAGTTGAGTAGCTTTCGGGAAATCGATCTAAAGCTTCCTCGATCGCCACTTTAACTGCTGCCTTGGTTTGCTGTCGCCTCCCCCAATCTAACACTAACAGAACTTACGCAACTGCCACAACTGCTCCTGGCACCATGCAGCACAAAATCAGACAATAAACATGGGAATATGGGGGCGTTTCACTGGCTCAATCAAATAATTGGACAACATCAATCGAGCTTAAATACCCCCTTAATCCCTTAGTCCCCCTCGGCTGGGGCTTTGTATGTTTAGAAGTGATTTAAATAGCCGAATCAACTGTTAGATCCCCAACTTCTTTAAGAAGTCGGGGATCGGGGGATTGTGTCTTTTGAGCCGCTGTTTACTGCATCCGATCGATCGTCCGATACTGCACCGCCTCCCCCACATGATTCGTTTTCAAGCTTTCATCCCCCGACAAATCAGCAATAGTCCTAGCAACCTTCAAAATGCGATCGCTCGCCCTCGCCGAAAGCCCCAACTTCCGAATCGCCATCTCCAATAAATTCCGAGAAGCATCATCCAACTGACACCATTTGTTAATGTGACTGCTTTGCATTTCCGCATTACAGCGCAAACTAGATTCCGACTGAAAACGGCGAGTTGCGAGCTCTCGCGCCCGCTGCACCCTCACCCGCACCGGTTCCGACTCTTCCCCCGTCGGCTGTCGCGTAATTTCCTCGGGTTTCAAACGATTAACCGCCACTTGCAAATCAATCCGATCCATCAAAGGCCCTGAAAGTTTGGCCCAATATTGCTCCCTCTTTTGCGGCGAACAAGTACACTGTTGAATCGAATCGCCGTAATAACCGCAAGCACAAGGATTCGTACTTGCAACTAAAGTGAATTGAGCCGGAAACATCACCGATTGTCTAGTGCGAGAAATCGTCACATAACCATCTTCCAGCGGTTGTCGCAAAAACTCCAAAACATCTCTTTTAAACTCAGTTAATTCATCCAGAAAAAGGATGCCGCGATGTGCTAAAGAAATTTCACCCGGACGCGGAAAACTGCCGCCACCTACCAAAGAAGGGCCTGATGCCGAATGGTGAGGACTGCGAAAAGGTCGATCGCCCACCAAGCTTCCCTTATCCTTCAATAACCCGGCCACCGAATGAATTTGAGTCACATCCAAAGCTTCCTCAAAAGTTAGCGGCGGCAAAATACCCGGCAAACGCCTCGCCAACATCGTCTTACCGCTCCCTGGCGGCCCCACAAAAATTAAATTGTGTCCCCCCGCCGCCGCAATTTCCAAAGCCCGCCGCGCGTGAATTTGCCCCTTTACATCCTTTAAATCTAAACCCGGAAACCGCGTTTTTGCTAACTCTTCTCGACCGTTTACTTCTACAGGCGAATAAACTTCAGGATTGTTTAAAAAATCAGTAACAGCAAAAATATTATCAAAACCATAAACAGATATTCCGTGCACCAAAGCCGCTTCCTGCGCGTTACCAGCCGGTACAACCAACCCTGAAATACCCATTTTTTGAGCAGCAGCGGCGATCGGCAAAACCCCAGCCACAGGCCGCAAACTCCCATCTAAAGAAAGTTCCCCTAAAAACAAATAATCTCCCAAAAGTTGACCGCTGACTTGTTCCGATGCTGCTAAAATGCCAATGGCGATCGGCAAATCAAAACTCGGCCCTTCCTTCCGCAAATCCGCCGGAGTCAAATTAATCACAATACTCCGCATGGGAAAAGCATATCCCGAATTTTTTAGCGTAGCCCTAACCCTTTCTTTAGCTTCTTGCACCGCAGAATCGGGCAATCCCACAACGACGATTTTTGGTAGCCCCCCTGACACATCAGCCTCAACACCAACCTTTACCGCGTCAATTCCAACGATCGATGCACTCCACACCCTAGCAAGCATTTTTCTTAATCCTTAATTTGCCTGTCCCTGATTCATCATCTATTATGATTAACAATGACTAATGAATATCGGGAGAGGCAAGAAAAACTTTTCCTTGCCTCTTCTTTTTCTGCTCTTCCCTCTCACCTGTTGGGTCTTCCCTCTTCCCACTTCCGCCTTCTTCCCTCTTCCGTCAAAATCCATCCGTTAAATCCGTTACATCTTGTACACTGCTTCGTTGCCGAACTTCGTTAACAACCCATGACAACTCAAGAAACGCTTTTCAGCAAAATCATCCGCAAAGAGATTCCCGCAGACATCGTTTATGAAGACGACTTGGCCCTCGCGTTCCGAGATATCAATCCGCAAGCGCCCGTCCACATCCTCGTCATTCCCAAACAGCCTATTGCCAAATTAGCCGATGCCGAGTCGGAAGATCATGCTCTGATGGGACACTTGCTGCTGACTGTCAAACGGGTAGCAGAACAACTCGGACTTAGTAACGGCTATCGCGTCGTCATTAATAGCGGCAGCGACGGCGGCCAAACTGTAGACCACCTGCACCTTCACATTCTCGGCGGACGGCAGATGAAGTGGCCCCCAGGCTAAAGCCTAATTTTTACGCAGAACTTGCGGACTCATCCTCAGAAACCCGGTTGATTTCTATTGCCAAGCGCCTCAGAAACCGGGTTTCTTTTTTCGTCAATAAACCGGTGGATTGGAGATTATTGAGAATGTAGCGCGATCGCACTAAAAACCAACTTTTCAGTATTCTCCCGCTAAAAAATTCCCCTCGCAGAAGCCACCAGTTATAGGTTAATAAATATTAAAAATTATATCTTCAAGACTTAATTAACAGATATTTAGATAGAGAGACAATCGACCTGAACAAAAATAATTAGCTCGAAGTGCTGGATTAAGCTACAGATAATAAATTCAGTTCTTCAGGTCGCTATATTTAACGTGTTAGGTGGGTAATATTCCTTTGAAAAAAACAATAAATATTTATCAAGAATCCAATTTTTGTAAATGTTTGTAAAATCTTTAAATTGTCCGCAGTAATCCCTTGGCAAACTTTAGTGAATGGTGTTACTAATATAAGCGTGGGGCATCCCCACAACGAACCTTGAAAATTCAATTAAGCCATCATAAACCAAATGACAACAACCGTACAGCGTCGCGAAAGCGGCAACGTTTGGGAACGGTTCTGCGAGTGGGTAACTAGCACCGATAACCGGATTTATATCGGTTGGTTCGGCGTCTTGATGATTCCCACCTTGCTCAGCGCCACCATCTGCTACATCATCGCCTTCATCGCTGCTCCTCCTGTGGATATCGACGGCATCCGCGAACCAGTTGCTGGTTCCTTGATGTACGGCAACAACATCATTACTGGTGCTGTTGTTCCTTCATCGAATGCGATCGGGCTTCACTTCTATCCCATCTGGGAAGCAGCTTCCCTCGATGAATGGTTGTACAACGGCGGCCCCTACCAATTGGTAGTTTTTCACTTCCTCATTGGCGTTTTCTGCTACATGGGTCGTGAATGGGAATTGTCCTACCGTTTAGGTATGCGTCCTTGGATCTGCGTCGCTTACTCTGCACCAGTTGCAGCAGCCACCGCAGTATTCTTGATTTACCCGATCGGACAAGGCAGCTTTTCTGACGGTATGCCCTTGGGTATCTCCGGCACATTCAACTTCATGATCGTGTTCCAAGCAGAACACAACATCCTGATGCACCCCTTCCATATGTTGGGAGTTGCTGGTGTCTTCGGCGGTGCTCTGTTCTCCGCCATGCACGGTTCTCTCGTTACCTCTAGCTTGGTTCGCGAAACAACCGAAACTGAATCTTTGAACTACGGTTACAAATTCGGTCAAGAAGAAGAAACCTACAACATCGTTGCAGCCCACGGCTACTTCGGTCGGTTAATCTTCCAATACGCGAGCTTTAACAACAGCCGTTCTTTGCACTTCTTGTTAGGTGCATGGCCAGTTGTCGGTATCTGGTTTACCGCTTTGGGTATTTCCACGATGGCGTTTAACTTGAACGGTTTCAACTTCAACCAATCGATTATCGACTCGCAAGGTCGCGTGATCAACACTTGGGCTGATGTCATCAACCGCGCTAACTTGGGTATGGAAGTAATGCACGAGCGCAACGCTCACAACTTCCCCCTTGACTTGGCCGCCGGTGAAGTCACCCCAGTAGCAATGGTTGCTCCTTCCATCAACGGCTAAATTTAGCTTTTGATTTAACAAAAAGCGCTCCTAGAAATAGGGGCGCTTTTTGTTTTGGCAAGTAGAATTTGATAGATTTCCTTCTGTTAAATTCGTTAAATCCTTTAAATCCCATACACGGCGCGTTGCCGAGCTTCCTTCTTCCCGATCGATCTGATATATTAATTAGGAATTATTATTTTTGGCAATCATCAAAGTGGCGATATTTAACAGGCACAAATTTGAAAAACTCGTGGTTCATAAATCCAAAACATTAGCCTGGGCGATCGCATTTTTGAGCGGCATTTTGATGGCATTGACAACCGCACCAGTAAATGCTTGGCTATTGGCTTGGGTAGCATTAGCTCCCCTGTGGATTTTGGTTGTTAGTTATGAAAGGCCTCTTCAAGAAGTAAAACAACCAAAATTTTTCCTTCTTCCTGCTTCATTCTTCCTTCTTCCTTCACTCTGGGGAATTGGCTATCACGGATTAGCTTTATCTTGGATTATGGGAATTCATCCGATGACTTGGTTGGGAGTTCCTTGGTGGCCGAGTTTGGCGATCGCACTTTTTTGCTGGGCATTCATCACCCTGTGGGGAGCCGCCTTAGTTGCCGTTTGGGCGTGGTTATTTGTAATTCTCAACTCCCTAACTTTACCCGGCAAAAATCCTATTCTTATTCTTTACTCCCCCCCTTTACAAGGGGGGGCTGGCGGGAGTAGATCTAAAGTTTCAGCATTAACTCGCGTTTTAATTGGCACAGCTTTGTGGTGTGCCTTAGAAAGTATTTGGAGTACAGGTTCGCTGTGGTGGACATCCCTATCATATACGCAAAGCCCCCACAATTTAGCAATATTGCACCTCGGTCAACTCTCCGGGCCCAGCGCAGTAACAGCCGCTATTGTAGCAGTAAATGGCTTAATCGCCGAAGCTTTTATTGAAGGAGGAAGGAAGAAGGAAGAAGGAAGAAGGAAGAATTGGGTTGCTTATATTTTGCCTGCGAGTTTGTGTTTAGTTTTGCATATTGTAGGATGGAGCTTATACAACCGCCCTTTGAATCAAGAAGCTGCAACTGCTTTAAAAATTGGCATTATTCAAGGCAACATTCCTAACGAGATTAAGTTTGATTCAGGGGGTTGGGGGCGGGCTTTGGAAGGTTACACCACTGGATACAAACAGTTAGCAGATAGGAAAGTCGATGCTGTGTTAATTCCAGAGACGGCTTTGCCTTTTATCTGGACAAATGAGTATCAGCGTTCTACTCTTTCTTTTTACCAAGCTCTTATCGAACGCGGCGTTGTGGCTTGGGTTGGAGGATTTGGACAGCAAGAGAATAGTATCACTAACAGCTTATTGGCGATCGATCGCACTGGAGAAATTCTCGGCCGCTACGATAAACTAAAGCTAGTGCCTTTAGGCGAATATATCCCTTTTTACGAAATCTTAGGCGGGATTATTAATCGGCTTTCTCCCTTAGATGCTCATTTAGTACCCGGCAATTCTCAACAATTGTTTGATACGCCGTTTGGCCGCGCCATTGTCGGAATTTGTTACGATTCGGCGTTTGCGGAAATTTTCCGATATCAGGCCGCGAATGGAGGCGAATTTATGCTCACAGCTTCCAACAATGCCCATTACAAACCGCCCATGTTGGCTCAACATCACGCTCTCGATGTGATGCGGGCAATTGAGACGGATAGATGGGCAGCTATCGCAACTAATACGGGTTACTCTGCTTTTGTAAATCCTCGCGGCGAGACGGTTTGGAAGTCGGAAATTAATACCTATGAAGTCCGAGATGCTACTATTTATCGGCGCAAAACTCGGACTTTGTACGTGCGCTGGGGAGATTGGCTGACGCCTTTATTGTTAGTATTGGCCGGGTTTATGCGGTTTATTGTTAAAAATTAACCAGTAGGTTATACCATTTTCGATTTTCGATACCAATCGAAAATCGAAAATCGAAAATCGAAAATCGAATGACTCTACTTATCTTTCACTTGTTCGTGAACGCTAGGGGATAAAGAAATTAAATCGTCCATATTGCGCTGCATGGTAGCACAAATATTGTCCAAAGGCAAATCATTGGCATCGTGTCCGAAGGGATTTTCTATTTCAATGCCAATTTCTTCGATACCGAACAAAGTAAAACTAATTAAAGCCACAATTGCGCCTGTTCCCCAACCCAAATCTTTCACCATTTGAAAGGGCAGTGCCAAACAGTAAAGCAACAAGAGTTGTTTCAGGTGAATCGCGTAAGCCAGAGGGATAGGCGTCTTCAAAATCCGCTCGCAGGCGCCTAATACATCAATCATAGAGTTGAGCAACTCATTCATACCTGTTAACTGATAGACATCCAGGCAATTGCGCTCGTACTGCTCGTGCATATAATCCTCAATCCAAAAGGCAATTTCTAGGGGCGGATTGTTCATTGATTTGAGCTTTTGGTACTGCACAGGAGACATTAACGGCTCCAACTCGGGATTTACTGATTCTTGCCGCAAGTGCAATTTTAGCGCCACTGCAAAAGCAACTAACAGGCGCAGGGCTGACTTTTTGAGTACGATATCCTGCGGGTCTTTTTCCTCAATTGCTACCCATATTTGGCGCGCCAAATTGCGGACGTTGTTGATTAAATTACCCCAAAACTTTCTACCTTCCCAAAATCGTTCGTAGGCTGTATTTGTCCGAAAAACTAACAGTAAACCCAGGACAATACTCGGTACAATACTCGACAAAATCGGCATGGACACTGGCCAATTAAAAAAGTGCAGCAGGGAAATAAAAACTCCAAAGCCGCCGCACAGCAAAACGCGGGGCAAAATTGAGGGAATGACAGACCCCCGAACCTGTAATGCAATTTTAAACCACGACGGTCGATCGCCACTCATGCAAGTCTCCTCATTAAATTAGTAGTCTGCGGCCTAGGGCGGGCAGCGCAAATGCCTGCTACACTTAGTTCTTCGGCTCCCGCCAGTCGATTTGAGATTCGAGATTTTAGATTGACTCCACAGATAAATCTGGGGGATTTGAACTTTGGTCTAAAATTTTTTGGTCTCCACAACTGCTGTCAGGACTTGTATCCCTATTTGGGTGCGGTGAGAGCTTCCAAAAAAAGCTTTCCTACAAACAACATTTGAATTTTACCCAAAAAACTCATCTTTAGGCTCAATTTAAAATCTACAATCTAGAATTGATTGACGCAGTGACTTAATTCGGTAAGATTAACTATGTATCTTTAAACCTCAGCTTCCGTGCAAGAGCTACCGACATCTGTGCCCCCGCATTTTCACCGATTGCCAAACCAACGGTGGCAAATTTATTCGCCTCAAACACAGCAAGCCGAACAGTTTGCCGCCGAAATCGGTTTGTCGCCCTTGCTGGCACAGGTACTGATTAACCGGGGCATCGATTCTCTGAAAGAAGTGCAAGGGTTTATCGAACCGGAATCTCTGGTTTTGCCCGCGCCAACCGATGAGTTTCCCGATTTGGCTGCGAGTGTCAAATTGTTGCGGGAAGCGATTTCGGGAGGAAAAAAAATTGCGATTTGCGGCGACTACGATGCTGACGGGATGACAAGCACCGCTTTGTTGCTGCGAGCTCTCAGGGCTCTGGGGGCGAATGTGGATTATGCTATTCCCAGCCGGATGCGAGAAGGTTATGGGATTAACGATCGCATTGTAGAAGAATTTCACTCCGAAGGTGTCGCTCTCATTCTCACGGTTGACAACGGAATTGCAGCCTACGGCCCGGTTGCCAGAGCGCGAGAACTCGGTGTCAAAGTTATTATTACAGACCACCACGATTTGCCACCAAAACTCCCCCCGGCTGATGCTATTCTCAACCCGAAATTAATCGCGGAATCTTCACCTTATCGCGGTTTGGCTGGCGTAGGCGTTGCTTATGTCTTGGCGATTACTTTGGCTCAGGATATGCAAAAAGTTGGCGGGTTGGTGAATCCCCTGCTAGAGTTATTTACGTTGGGAACTATTGCCGATTTAGCACCTTTGACAGGAGTTAATCGGCGCTGGGTAAAGCGTGGTTTACGGCTGTTGCCTCACTCGCAATTGGCGGGGATTCAGGCTTTGATTCAGGTGGCGGGAGTGCAGCCGGGAAGTACGGAAAGTCCCTCACTTCTCAACTCGCAAAATAAAACTAATAATTCCTTAAAGCCTGAAGATATTGGTTTTAGGCTTGGCCCCCGGATTAATGCTGTGGGGCGGCTGGCTGACCCTCAAATTGTGATAGAGTTGCTGACCACGGACGATCGCGAATTGGCTCTGAAAAACGCGATGCAGTGCGAACAAATCAATCAGCGCAGGCAGGAGTTGTGCCAGGAAATTGAGCAGGAAGCAATTGCTTGGTGCGAGGAAAGCGCTATAGACTTGCAGCAAGAACGAGTTTTAGTTGTCGTGCAGCCGGGTTGGCACCACGGGGTGATCGGGATTGTAGCTTCTCGGTTGGTGGAACGCTACGGCGTACCTGTGTTTATCGGTACTTTTGAGGATGAGGCTGGCGAAAACGAGGCTGTAGGGACGGTCGCCCATAAAATTGTCCGGGGATCGGCGAGGGGAATTCCTGAGTTTAATGTATTTGACGGGCTGAATTTTTGCGCGGATTTATTAACAAAATTTGGCGGACACAAAGCGGCTGGCGGTTTTTCGATGCCGGCCCAGAATCTCGAACAATTCCGCAATCAACTGTCAATTTTTGCCAATCAATGTTTGCAGCCGGAACACCTAAAACCGCTGGTTTCAGTTGACGTGCGAGCAGATTTGGCTGAGATTAATCTCGACCTTTACCGACAAATTGATGCTCTGGAACCTTGCGGGATTGAAAATAAGGCTCCTGTATTTTGGACGCCTAATGTTTGCATAACTGAACAGAAAATTGTGGGTAAAGGAGGTCACGTTAAACTAACTGCAACTCAAGATGGAAAAGTAGCGGCTAGTGTGAAGGCGATTGCTTGGCGTTGGGGGGAATATTTTCCTTTGCCTCGGCGGGTTGATATTGCTTACCGATTGCGGGAAAATAGTTTTAATGGCAAGACATCGGTGGAGTTAGAATTGTTGGGTGTTCGGCTACCGGCAAATGCTGCTACTTCCAGGCCACCGAGGTTGGGAAAAGTTGAGTTTGATTACTGCGATCGCACTTATTCTTGCAGTCTGTCTCCCGCCGGCTCGATCGAGGAATTGAGAATTCGCAACTCTCAAGGACAAGTTTTGGCTGTTTCACCCGGACAAAACATCGGTTTGTTAGGTAACTCCCGCAAAGATGCTAGAGAAGTCGATGTATCTCTACCTTTTTTTGAGAATTTGATTCAAACTGCTAAACACGCCCTGGGTATTTGATAACTCGGTATTTGATAAAAAATTTCGTGCATCATGGAAAATTGGCGATCGAGCGTTGTGAATTTTGAATAATTTAAAACTCAAAACTCCCAACTCTCGATCGCCCCGGAGCGTGCTATAATTACAGGTCGCCGCCTTTAGCTGCCAACAGAAAAATCACGATCGGGCCCGAAAGCACGACGGCTGCAAGTAAAGCTACCTGAACAATGAGTTGGTAGTCTACACCTGCCATACCACTGAAAAGATTGGTTATAAAGTCCATGTGTCCTCCTGACTGTAGTGATTAAGTCTAGATTGTTGAATTAGAAAATCCGCTTCTGATTTTACCGGGCGATCGTCCCTATTTTTTAAGGAACTTTACAAAATTCAACAAAATGTAAACTACGATCGACCTCTCAGTGACACCAAACCAAGGACTTGATGCCCCTTCCCCGAAAGTGAACGGAATCTAAAACCTCAAATCTAAAATCGAAAGCCCCTGGAGGAGCTCCGCCTCGGGCGCTGGCAATTGATATACTTGAAGAGCCCCAATCTCCTAAAGTTTGGCATTTTCCCGATTATGCTCCGAATCTAAAATCTAAAATCTAAAATCTAAAATCTAAAATCAAACTATGGCTACTTGGCGTTGCGTAAAGCAGTGCGGTGCTTGTTGTTACCTCGACCCAACAGAGCGCCCAGACTTAGACGAGTATTTATCTGAAGACGAATTATCGCTCTATTTGAGCTTAGTCGGAGATGACGGCTGGTGTATCAATTTTGACAAAGCGACCCGAGAATGCGGAATTTATGGCGATCGACCGCGCTTTTGTCGGGTAGACTCAGAGGTGTTTCAGGAGATGTACGGCGTTGAACCGGCCCAATTAAACGATTTCGCGATCGAGTGCTGCTTAGAACACATTGAAGATCTTTATGGCGATCGATCTTTGGAAATGATCCGCTTTAACTCTGAAGTCGGAATTCTCGCCTTACCTGACGGTGTTGCATAATTGCGGGATGATTTTGATTGTTTTGTGGGATGGGCCCATGAACCCGAAGGTGTGTATTTTCACAGCAGGCGGGACACCCCACAAGCATCCTTTTCAAATTGTGCAACGCCTACCTGACAACTAACAATCTCCCGGTTTCTCACCGGGAGAGTGTCAAAATAAACAAATTAAGGAAATATCGCGCAGTTGAGTTGAGCTATGAGTAATCGAGAGGGTTTTACAGGGGGATTTATTGCCGGAGCTGCCCTTGGCGGCTTGGTGGGTGCAGTTTTGGGCACAGTGCTGTCGCGGCGCGCTGCTGAAGCTTTGCTGAGTGAACCTTCAGACGCAAAAACCAGAAAAATCCGCCAGAGGAAAGCCAGCCAACTCGAAGCCGACGGGATGGAAGTAGCAAGGCTGAGTTTAGAAGATAAAATTGCCCAGCTAAATCAGGCAATAGATGACGTGCGGCTGCAACTCGGCGACGTAAACGGCAACGCGCCGGCGCCGGGCAACGAGGGCTCGATCGCCCCAGACTCCTGAATCCATTTAAAATTTTAGATTAGTCTGGCAGCTCCATGGGGGCTACTAACATCTTGCGCCATTCTCAAGAACTGGCTTTTGGGCCTGTTCCACAAAGAGTGAATTTTATTGTGGGGTGGCTATCATATCCTGCCCGCCCGTAAAAAGCTTGATGCTCCCCCTCTCCCCCCTCTCCCTCCTCTGTCACTCCCCCAGCTATGCTAAACTCACAGTTAAAGTGTCTGTAAACTTTACTCAAACTACAAGCAAAATTTATGAGTTCTTCAATAGGCCTTTTGGCAACCACGCTAGCGACATTTCTGCAAATCTATCTAGTCCTGATGATTTTTCGGGTGCTGTTAAGCTGGTTCCCCAATATCAATTGGTACGACCCCCCGTTTTCGATTTTGAGTCAGTTAACAGATCCTTACCTAAATCTATTCCGATCGATTATCCCCCCCTTGGGAGGGATTGACTTTTCGGCACTGATTGCGTTTTTTGTACTTCAGTTCGGCTCGGAATTCTTGATCGGTCTTTTGACCAGCTTGCAAACATCCTTGTAGTTTGAAAAGCTTAAGTTTTTAAGCATCGAGCGTAAATTGTTTGGCAGACCTAGCTGCCTGCAACTAAATTTTAGATTTGACATTTTTAGATGAACTCCCTGGTTGAAAAGCTGGGGAGTTCATCGTACATTAGAAATGAGAAATTGCCAGCCACTCAACAATCTCAAATCACAAATCTCAAATCTAAAACTGCAGATCGGTTTAACGGGCAGCCAACCCAAAATCTCTTTCTCAGCAATCTAAAATCTCAAAGAGTTTTGTTAGCGGCGAACCACGCCCGTAAAACCTGTAGCTTTAAATTGCTTGAGCTTCAAAGGTGTTCGTTGATTGGCGGCAACGGAAATTCTGAGCTGAAAATCGCTAACTCCGGGAGGAACTTCTTCTATAGAACCCAAGCGAGTGCGATTTTGCATCACCGGATTGTCGTCGGCATCATAAATGCGGCCGAAAATATCGGCATTGACAACTGGTTTGCCGGTGCTATTTTCAGCTTTCCCAGTAATCAAAAAGCAGGTAGCTTCCATAGAACTGCCGCTGGTGACTGTTCCTTCTCCCATTTCGGCAGGACATTCGCGATAAGAAAGGTCGGAAAGTTTAATCTGCGTCAGAGCCCAAGCAGGTGGAGTGAATACCAAACTAAAAATTCCGATTAGGCAAGTAGCAAAAAAAAGGCTGATAGCTCGAAATTTCATAAATGGCGGGGCAAGTATATTTTAATTCTCAGCTTAGCGCGAATTCAGCCTCTAATTCCTACTTATAGGAATTCTGAAAACTACAGCTACTTTTTGAAGAAATGGCATTAGTCTAGACCTAAATGCTGTCGCAAGGCTTGGCGCATCACATCAACTGGGACGGATTCTTTATCCAGCCAAATTTTTAAGGCGGCTGCTCCTTGTTGAACTAGCATTTCGAGTCCGTCAATAGCTCGCGCTCCCCGAAGCTGTGCATCTTTGAGAAACTGGGTAGGATTAGGGGTGTAAATTAAATCATAGACGATCGCACCTGCTGAAATTCGATCGAGCGCACCATCCGCAACCGGCGACTTTTCCCCATGCGGATACATCCCCACAGGCGTCGTGTTCACCAGCAAATCTGCCTGCGAGATTAACATTGACACATTCTCCCAAGTATCCACCTGCAAATTCTGCACGGGCATCGGAGAATTGACCCAACTCTGCTGAAATTCCGCTAAATTTTGTTCGTTGCGGCCGACAACGTGAATCTCTGCACATCCCAATTGAGCGCATCCAGCCACAACAGCTCTCGCCGCCCCGCCATTCCCCAAAATTACCGCTACTTTCTGACTCCAATCGGAACCCCCCCTAGCCCCCCCTTGGTAAGGGGGGGGACAGGATTCCACAGCCCCCCCTTGGTAAGGGGGGGGACAGGATTCCACAGCGGTATTGCCCCTTTCTAAGGGAGAAATCGCGTCTTTAGCCCCCCCTTGGTAAGGGGGGGTTGGGGGGGTTGGCAGCGGCGCGAGAAAGCCTTCAACGTCAGTATTTGTGCCGCACCAACCTTTGTCAGTTAGGTATACGGTATTGACTGCGCCGATCGCTCGGGCGATCGGGGAAACTTCCGACAGCAGCGGTAAGATTGCTTGTTTGTGCGGAATCGTGATGCTAAATCCCCGAACGCCGATCGCCGCAAATCCTGCAAGAGCAGCTTTTAAATCCCCTGGTTTTACCGGAAACGGCAGGTAAACAAAATCGACTCCCAAGTGGGAAATAGCAGCATTGTGCATCGCCGGCGACAGAGAATGTTCGACGGGATGACCAATTACTCCCAACAGTTTAGTAGTGCCTTTAATCATTTTTGTTAGTTGACTGTTGACTGTTAACGGTTGACTGTTGAGTTTTGTTAGTTTTCATACCACATCCTGCTACAGTTTGGCCCTTATTCTTTAGTCGGCTAGGAGTGAACTTCATTGGTTCAGAAGCGATTTTCCTCGCCGAGTGACTGTAAACCGTCAACTGTCAACTGTCAACCGTCAACTGTTTCCCGAAACTCTTTGGCGTCAGCCAAAATCGGATTGACATCAAACCAGTAATCCTCGCCGTAACGGTATTCAAACACCCAGAGACTACGCAGCAAGATTTGGTATTTAGTTTCCCCACTCACAGTTTTGGTAGCGGATACTTGGCGCAGCAATTGCCACTCATCGGGTTCGATCGCCAAAGTAAGCTGGTGGCGGCGCTGGACGATCACATTTTCCAAAGTTTCCCGCGACAGAGGAGGGTCTTGTTTCTGCAGACAGCTATACAGCAGTTGCAGCAAATTGCGGACATGACCGCCGCTGACTCGACACAGGCGATCGAGAGTTTCCGCAGAGTCGAAAACTTTGCCAACCAAAGCATAGCGCTGCGAAGGCTGCACTGTGGGAAAAGCCCGCGCCAGAACCATCTGACGCAGCAATTCCAGACCCTCAGAGCACTCAGAACCGTCGCTAAACTGCACCGGCACCATGGGCAAAACCTTCGGATCTACCCCAAATCGATTGGTCAACTGGCCCAAATCGTTAGAGAAAATCAGCACCAAAGGAATTGTATACACGACGTGGCAATTTAGTCTTGCCAACTGTTCGCCGCGATCGACAAACAGGTATTCCGGCTGAAGCCGCCCCGTCGGTTTCGCGCACAGGTGTATGCGATCGAGATTGTCGATAATTACTACAAGTCCTTGTTTCCCTTGGCGTTTGAGTTCTTGATTAGCCGGCTCCAGCAACTCCTTATTAAGCGCATCTAAAATTACGTTAGTTCGCGGCTCCAAATATTGCCTCAACTCCGATCGCAGATTCGGAGCATCTTTCGCCTTAGCAGTAATTTTGCCAATTCCCAGCGCCAGAGAAAATTCTCCCTCCGTGCTGGCATTTATTTCCCCAACACCAGGGACATTAGCTTCAGCGCTCAAGTCTATTTGAGTTTGAAAAACATCAGCAACCCCTTTGAGCAAAGCTTTAAAACCCCTCGGTTGCAGCTTGATTTTCATTTTCTCGATGCTTTCGCTCACCTGACGAGCAACGCTCAACAAAATGTCAGTGATATCTACATCTGCCATGTCTAAGTCTTTACTCGACTCAAAGTAAACAACATGAAATCCTTGTTGCTGCAATTGAGCTTGCAGCCGCAGCAATTCAGTTGATTTACCAGAGCCGATGTGACCGGTGAATAATTGACAGGTAGGTGCATCGGGGGACAGACGGCTGATGGTGCGCTCCAATTGTTCGACGATTGTGCCGCCCCGCACTGAAGAGAAATCGATATAGTATTGTCGGTCTTTTTGATTTGCTACTGCCAGGGTGTAGCTGGGATTGCAGGCGCTATAAAATTTCTGTAAATTTAGTTCCATACCCTGTTCCATCTTTCACAACATTATGCCCTAATAGCTTATTCGTTTCGCTATGGTAATAATCAGCACAACTTCTCAGTTGATTTCGCTGTTTTACGGGGCAATCAATATCTTGATACCTGCCTAACTCAGCACTCCAAAATTATACTTTTTTGGGGTACTGGGAATAAATAAAACCCACTAAAACCTCCCATAAATCAGTAATGTATCCTCGTATAGCGAACGCGAATTCATTGACAGTACAGACGAAAAAATGACAGTAAGGTTCTCCAATAAAGTGAGGATTGAAGTACGGTTAACCGAATAAAAAATAGGTAGAAATCAGGTATCCATAAACCAGGTTTTTTTAATAAAACCTTGTAGGTTGAACCCTAGTGGAGCGAAACCAACAAAAGATTTTAGATTGGCTATTTTAGATGGCAGCAAAAATGTAAAATCTAAAATTGATGACGTTGGGTACGAGTGCCTCAACCCAACCTACTTTCTTAGAGCATTTTGACTGAGGCCCGAAGGTGTTGTGTAAGAAACCGGGTTTCTCGGTGTGATATTTTTTTTGGATCTACTTATTTTTGAGCAATTCTACCATTTTGTGACCGACACCTGCAGCCGAAGCGGGATTTTGGCCTGTGACGAGCCTCTCGCTCGCCACAACGCCAACTTGAAAATTAAGATTAACTAACGCCGCCAGCCCGTGACAGACAGCACCAACAATGCCATCTGCTTCATAAATAGCACCAATCCCAGCAAGTTCCTGGTTATCAGCAAAATCCCACATTGTACCGTGTCCCCCAGCGTAGAAAATAGCGCCATGTTCTGCGGGGTCAATTTGTGCAGGATTGAGAGTATGTTCCACTCGCGCCACCTGTCCCCCACCACTTTTGGCGAGTTGTATTTCGCAGAATAATTGACGTTCATCCAAAACTGCTCGTACCCAATTTAAGAGCAATTAGACAAGCCGTTGCATCGGGATTTGGCTTTAGGGTTCTTTGCGACTACTTGTGTGCAGTTTGCTTGGGTAAAAAAAACAGAAAATAATAAGCTCCTCGTTTGGGGTGTACTTTATCCAATTGCAAACCGCTATTTCAATGGGCCATTTTCGTATAACTACTTGAACTCAGTCCAGTTGTGTAGAAGTTTAAACCGATTTTATGGGTAAATTTTTACAAATAGAAGCTGTTAAAAAAGATAGAGAATGTCAACGCAAAAATAACCAGATCAACACAAAATTCATAATTTTTAGTGACTTATTTTAATTTTTAAAATATTAAGACAGAGAGAGTTTTTTATAAGAATCTCTTGAAGAAAGCCGATTAAGGTAATGTCCATCCTGCAAATTCCTACTGAATAAAAACATCAACAGGCTGAAAAAATAGAGCAGCGAACAGCCCGGTTAGCAGCGCAATTACGAGCCACTGGGATTGACATTTAACAACTATGAAACAACCTTAATGAGAAGTTAAACCAACCTTATCTTAGCCTTGATGCAAGTTTAGTATGCTTTGTTTAATTCACCGGAAAAGCTCATGCAACTATCACGACGAAAGTTTTTTACATTGGCAGGAGCGAGCGCTGCTGGCACTTTGATGATGTCTCCTCTAGAAGCGCTTTATGCCAGAAAGGCCAATGGTGAATCAGTATTTGGAGGAGGGTATGGACCCCTCGTACCCGATCCGAATGGATTGTTAGATTTACCCGATGACTTTCAGTATCGGGCTTTTTCACGAACGGGCGAAATGATGAGCGACGGTTCCCCTGTGCCCGGTGGTCACGATGGCATGGCGGCTTTCCCAGGTCCCCAAAACACGGTGATTCTGGTTCGCAATCACGAACTGAGTCCGAATTCTTCAACACAAGTTGTGGGTCCAAATCCTTACGATCCTCTTTGCAAAGGAGGGACAACCACACTACAGGTTGGACCCAATCGTCAGCTCATCAAGCACTACGCTTCGCTTACCGGCACCTATCGAAATTGTGCGGGCGGCCCGACTCCTTGGGGTTCTTGGATTACTTGCGAGGAGGATGTCTCGACTGTGGCGACTAATAGAGCACCGGGCGATGCGAGAAATGTCTCCAAATCTCACGGCTACAACTTTGAAGTTCCGGCTCTCGCAACGGTTCCTGTGAATCCCGTACCTTTAGTTGCAATGGGACGGTTTAACCATGAAGCGGTGGCGATCGACCCCAAAACCGGAATTGTCTACGAGACTGAAGACCGAGGAGATAGCCTCTTCTATCGCTTTATCCCCAATCAACGGAACAATTTAAGCGCCGGGGGTACTCTGCAAGCGCTGAAGATTAAGAATATGCCTAAGGCAAAGACTTTTGCAGGCTTTCCCAAGGGCCAACCGATGTCCGTGGAATGGGTGACAATTGACAATCCTGACCCGGCTACGGATACAGTACGGGTCGAAGGTTTCGGTAAAGGTGCTGCCCAGTTTACTCGTGGGGAAGGCATCTGGTACGGCAATCGTGAAGTTTACTTCTGTTGCTCGAATGGTGGCTCTGTTGATGCTGCCACTGGCAGACCGAACGGATTTGGTCAGGTTTGGCGGTATCTTCCCGATCAAGATATGATCGAACTTTTTGTTGAGGCTAAATCGGCTGACGAACTCGATGGTCCTGACAACATTGTTGTGGCACCTCATGGCGATCTGATTATTTGCGAAGATGGCAATGATGAGCAGTTCGTGGTGGGCGTAACTCCCAACGGGGAACTGTATCGTTTCGCAAAAAATGCGCTCAACGATCGGGAGTTTGCCGGAGCCTGCTTCTCGCCGGATGGTCGAACTATGTTCGTTAATATCCAAACCCCAGGCATCACGTTTGCCATTTGGGGTCCTTGGAGGTCTCAACGAGGAGCATAACATTACTGTCTTATAGTGCGAGCATTTTATTTGCCTGTAAAACGCTCTTATGTTCGCACTATGCAGAAGATGGTGAATCACGCCGGATTGTGGCAACATCCGGTGTGGGTTCTCTATAAGCCTATGAAAGTTTAACGGTTTGTGGGAGTTTGAAGAGTAGTGCAATACGTCCGCCAGTCGAAACGAGTGTTTTATTCTCTGGTAATGGTGTCGATCGCCTTTGGCGTTGATTTATCTCAATCTAGGGATTCAGTCGCTCAAATACCCGTTGATTATGTTTGCTATATACAGACGAGTGAGGGTCGAACGATCGACTTAGGTAAGCTTTGTGGAAGTAGTGGCAGAGGCCGCCCGATCGCTTTAGATCCCAATGACCAGGCGTTTCTTAATAGTTATCAACGATCGTTGAGCAAACGGCTCAATTCAGCCTCATCCGATGCCGTATCTCGCGTTCAGCGAAATCCCCAAGCGGCTATCGAACGTGCGCGCGGGATATGTAATGCGCTCAGTGCGGGAATGTCGATCGACTTGCTGCAACCTCAAGGCAATGCTGAAGTTGATGCGCTTAACGCTCTGGCTCCTAAATATTACTGCTCTGAGTTTGACGACTGAGCAAGGAAGTAACTAGATTTTGAAGGGAAGAAAGGGTTGATTAACTGTAAGACTTTTTCTGACATTTGCTAACAATCACTTACATTTACAAGATGTCTTTATGCCATGTAGAATGAATTTAGCCGAGCCGATTAACGGTGACAAACCTTCGTAGTAAGGAACCTCTATATAAATAAGTTGCCTCTACATTATCAAAGCAAATAATCGAATTGGCTAAATGCGGTCACGTGAAAACCAAGCTGAACCCTCATAGTACAAGTGCTTCTAGAGATTTCTAGGGGCTGCTGGTTGATACGCATTGGTTGAGTTCTCATCTCAACTTATAGCGGTTGGCAATTGGATGAAGTACACCCCAAACGAGGAACTTCTTCTTTTGGGCATTCTGAGCCTGTACCTCATCCTAATGACAACTGGTATAATATCCTCTTCATCAGCATTCATCAGCGGTTAAAAATTCAAAATTTATCAAGACAGCGCAACTACAAACCTGTCATAAAAAAGGGCTGGCAATTACGCCAGCCCTTCAACTAATTTGAGATGTTAAATTATTGCTAATTTAACATCTCAAACCTCAAATCAATCTAGCTTCTGTCAGTAGCAGCTACTGGCTCAAAGCTTGGAACCACCAACTCATCATTCTGCTTGGTGAGTTGATTGTACAGCCTTTCGGTATTCGGGAAATTCGCAGCAGGGAGAGTCGGAAAGCGACGGTAAGGAACAGTATCCTCGCCAAACGCCTCGGCATATTCAACGCTGTTCAACATTGCGTTGATAAAGCCCTTAATCCCTTTACTTGCCAAGATTTGGTTGTAGGTCCGAATCTCCGCTTGATTGCGGGGAGCGCGGCCCAAGAAGTGCTTCGTTCCCAACTCAATCACCTTAGTATTGGGATAAGGTGCGTAGAACTGTTTGATGTACAGCGACGAGCAGCCCAAAGCCTCAATGAATTCCTTGAGATTGATTTCATTGTTGCCCAGTTTGCTTTCCAGCGCCGTGAATTCATTCTTCACAACATAGGGGTGGATGTCGCGCTCAAAAATTTGACGGTAAGCAGCTTGAATTAAAGTTTTCAAAGCTACTTTGTCCGAAGTATTCGTCAGCTTGAACACCTTAGTTTGTTCGCGCCGCTTGCTGACACCTTGAGCGAGGCTATTTTGTAACTCGAATTCGCCCCGATCGAGCGCAGTGCCGAGTTCGATAAACCGAGGAGTTTCTGGCGTCTGAGCTTGGACATTTTGCTCAGCGACGGAACCCGATCGCATCGTCCGCATCGACAAACCACCGGGAGTCACATAGCGCTCGTAGGGAACTGTATCTTCCCCAAAAGCTTCGTTGTACTCCGTGCTGTCGAGGATGGCATCGACCAGCGCGTAAAAACCCTTCTTGGAACAAATGTCAAAGTAAGCGTTCATTTCCTGGCGGCCGTAGGTAGGGCGTCCCAGGAGTCGGCGGTGAATGTACTCGATCGCCTTACAAACGTAGAGCTTGCTCCAGTACATATTGCGGAACACGTCCGACTTCGCCAACATCCGAATAAACTCGCGCATCGGAATCTCGCCGTTTTCCAGCTTAATTTCCGCTACCTTTTGGCGCTGGCCGTCGAACACGTCGCGACCGAACACTTGCAGGTAAGCTGCCCGAATCACCGCTTGGGTGGAACTTTCGGTAAATTTGACACTGGAACTGTTGCTGTAGCTGCTAGAGACACCGCGAGCGGTTTTCTTGGAAGCCACATAGCCACCCGGTAACTGGTCTAATTTAAAGACCTTGGGGCCGAGAGAGCCGGGAGCCTTGCCGCGGGCTTCCGGGTTGCTCAATTGGTTTTCAATCCCCGCACCTTGACGGATCAGGATGCGGCGGGTGTCCTTGCCGAAGGGAGCGGGACGGCTCTTGGGGTTGCGAGTTTCTTGCGGGAAAATCGCGCCGAACTGAATTTCCAGCGGATCGTTGCCAACACCGTAAACGTGCTGGTCTGGCAGAGGCTGGGTGTAGCCGGCAAACAAGGTGATGAACTGAGGAACCTTGCGGAACGGAGCGCTGAAATTGAACAAATCAATTTGCGGGCCCCAGTTGCGACACTCCTGAGCTTCTTGGCCCAAACCGCGTAGGTAAGGCACTGTTTCTTCGCCGAAGTAATCGGAATACTCCTGGGAATAGACCATCGCGTCTACAAGGGCTGGCAGGCCGCCTTTGCTGACGATCGCAAAATACTTGCTAAATTCCTCCCGCGAGCTCAAACCGCGGCCTAGGAAGTGACGGGCGGCCAATTCTACAGCGCGGCTGTTGACAAACGGCTCGTAGAATTGCTGACGGTACAGAGGAGATTTGCCAAGGCGGCGAATAAACTCTTTCATCGAGATTTCGCCATTTTTGACCTTGGATTCCAAGTCAGAAATGCTTTGGCTGTATGCGCGGCTAATGTCGCGCTCGAATACTTGGCGGTAAGCTGCTTTGATTACTTCTAGCTTTTCAGCCGAAGACAGGCCGGTTTTCATGACGAATTTCGACCGTCGCTCGGATGCGTTGAAGTAGATTTGGGGCAGTTGCAGCCCTTGCTGGTCGTTGCTTTCGCGCTGCCGCACCTTGTCTGAAGGTGTGGGAGCTTTGAATTCGGTAATAGCTACATCGAAATACTGTCCGACGATCGCCGCTGCCTCTGCATTATTTCTGAAATAGCCCAAAGATGCTGCCTTCATTTCCTGCATTGCCACAATTGTGGCCGCGGAAGAGCAAGCATTTTCGATGATTTCCCGCAATCCGCGCACGTTCACCGAAATAATGTTCGGGTCGCCAGCTACGATCGCGTAGGTGATGTAGCGCAAAAACCAGCTCAAATCCCGCAGAGATTTGGTCATGTTGCCCGGGCCGTAGCGCGAGACATTGATCGGCTGAAATCCTGCTGGGAGCGGGCCGCTGTAGCCGCCACCGTTGCCAGAAAATAGATTTCCTAGCCCCAAGAAACCACCGCCGCCACCGCCGTTGCCGCCGCCTGCGCGACCTTCAACGTAGGTAACAGTTCCCAGTTTCATGCCTTCAGAGACATTCCCCGAGCCGCCGCGAGCCGCGCCTGCTACAGCCATCGCAGGTTCTTGTGGTCTTTCCAAGAATGCCAGCGGGGAACCGCCGGTAAAAATCCGGTTGGCTGCGCGGGATACTATCAGTTCCGAGTTTTTGGTCAGCGTCGCAGAGATATCGATCCGAAGAGCCCCTGAACTGAAATAACTTGCCAGTTCGCTGAGTTCGCCCCGCTGTAGAAAGCGGTCTTGCTGTTCTGCTTGCGAAATTGTTGCGACCGGTACAGTTTGATATAGTTGCGGACGCGCAACCGAGCTTCCACCACTTGCTTTTACAGTCATTAGACTCTTTCGCTCCCTATCCAAATAGTTGCAGCATTTAACCCGACTAACCTTGCCTTCTCATGCAGGTCAAAGTAGGTATTTTTGCTTTGTTTACTTTTTGCCTTTACCTGTCACGAGGTTCGGGCGCGCTTACTTTCTTAGATTAAAATGTTTTGGTTTCATCTTTCTGCCTGCCGGGAAATGTCCGATCCGAAGGCAGGCACGGGGTACTCCCTCCGCTGCGCTCCGCCGGCATACCCGTGGAAAAAAAGACTCGGCAGGAGAGTTGCCTTTGGGCGATTGCAGCAAGTGCCGTCAATTAAGGGAAAAGAAAATCAAAAATTTTCTTCTGCCTTTTTCTGGATCTGTGACTTTCTGCGGAAAGACGCCTCCGCTTCACCCGAAAGCTCCGCGGTGGGTTATTGACAGTCCTTGTTTGTTAAAAAGCCTGCCGACATTTATTGTATAGATTTAAGAGAGCCTATATGAGAAAAAATGATAAGTTTTATTACGCACGAGCTGTCAGGGCTTGGCAGTCATGGGTTGGTCGATCGCCCGATCCCTCTGTTTGAGGCTTGCCCAACGCCAGCGAAGCGACATTTTTGTTGCGAGTAACGCAGCCACAGAAGTGCATGGCGTAGCGCTGTTACCCCGTAGCTACTGACAACCAATCTCAAACAAAACCCACGAACTATTACCTCACCTATGGATACTACGCCTGATATCAGCGCTGCCGTGCGGCGGCTTTACGATACTTTCCCTTTCCCGCCCGATCCTTTGTCAGATGAACCGCCCCCTGGGTACAACTGGCGCTGGAGTTGGCCTGATGCTTACAATTTTTGCACCGGGCAAAAGCCGCCAAAACTGGATATTCGGATTTTAGATGCTGGCTGCGGCACTGGTTCGAGCACCGATTATCTGATTCACCTCAATCCTGAAGCTTCGGTGACGGCGATCGACCTGAGTCAAGGTGCTTTGAAAGTAGCACAAGAACGCTGTCGGCGATCGGGAGCGCGAGAAGCTGATTTTCGCCACCTCAGCCTGTACGATGCCGCCCAGTTAGAAGGCGAGTTTGATTTGATCAACTGCGTGGGCGTGCTGCACCACTTACCCGATCCGATCCGGGGCATTCAAGCGCTGGCGGCGAAGTTGGCGGAGGGTGGTTTGATGCACATTTTTGTGTATGCTGAGCTCGGACGCTGGGAAATTCAACTCATGCAAAAGGCGATCGCGCTTCTCCAAGGCCCGCAAAAAGGTGACTATCCCGATGGTGTGAAAGTCGGCCGTCAAATCTTTGCTTCTTTACCAGAAAACAACCGTCTTGTCAAGTACGAAAAACAGCGTTGGGCAGGAGAAAATCGGCGGGACGAATGTTTTGCTGATATGTACGTTCACCCGCAGGAAATTGACTACAATATTGAGACTTTGTTCGAGTTAATTGACGCTTCGGGATTGGAATTTATTGGTTTCTCAAATCCGGGATATTGGCAGTTAGAAAGACTTTTGGCGAAAGCGCCGGAATTGATAGAAAGAGCTCAGGGTTTGACGGAAAGAGAGCTTTATCGATTAATTGAATTGTTAGATACGGAAATCACTCATTACGAGTTTTTCTTGGGCAAAAAGCCTGTTAATAAAATTGATTGGTCGGACGATCAGGCACTTTTGGCGGCAATTCCAGAGTTGAGTAGTTGTATGCACGGTTGGCCTAGTCAACAAGTGTTTGATTGCAACTACCAATTGATCAATTTGTCAAGTGCGGAATTTGAGTTTTTGCAAGGTTGCAATACCAGAACTGTGGGAGATATTTTGGCGGATGTGGAGATGGGATTGGATGAAGTGCGATCGATCTTATCAAAACAGCTAATTTTGCTAAGGCCTGGTCAAATCTAAAATCCCAAATGGTGATTTAATTTTCGACAGACAAGAATGTGGAACTAACTAAGCCCACCTAAAAAAACAGAATACCCAACTCCCCGACTTCGCCGAAGTTGTCGGGGAGCTAAAAGCAGAGCGTTTTACATCAAATCCCTGTGCATTGGAATTTTATAATTGAGGTAGTCCTTAACTAGCTCGCGGAATTTATCCCAAAAGCGTTATTTTATGACTATTAACAGTAGGTTGATTGGGTTCGGGCTTGAAAGTGTCCTTATTCCAAGATTGCTTTTTATCCCTTTTATTCAAATATAGAAAACCAGCATGAGTTACGGTGGCGGTGGTACTGAAGATGACTCAATTCTGGCTCGTGTCCGAATCGCAACAACCGTGGCGGCTCTATTAGAAGAACTCCGCAGGTGGTATAACTGGGGTAATTATGATAGCACTGGTGTTAAAATCTTGACCAAATTAGGTGAGATTGGTCAGGGCGACCCAGAAGCTATCGCAGCACTAGAGCGATCCTCCAGGGGAAATATTCCTAAAACACGTTATGCGGCTCAAGATGCTCTATCTCGTTTGGCTGGAAAAGGAGATCACCTAGCCATTGCAGCACTAGAGAAGTGTCATTCCTATTGGCGTGAACAAGAGCGTCAGAGTCAGGAAAACGCGCAAAGACGCGCAGCGGTAAAAGAGATAGAGGATGCACAGAAGTTAGGGATTACGGTGGAGGAATTACGGCAGTTAAAGCAATCGGCTTCTTCAGCACACCAGGCACGAATTTTGGATCGCCACGGCAAACAACAATATGGAGACTCTCAGTTTCACACAGGACAGAACGTTATCTGCTTAATTAAAAATTGGAAATACGCGGGACAAAAGGGCATTATAAAACGCGCAGTTAATAGCAAGTTTGTGGTAGTCCAATTCGACGACGGTTATCTTACCATTCAAGGCGATGATAAGTTTAGGCTAGCGACCAATTGTGACAGTTAATTTTTGCACTTTTACAAAACGGTGTATGTCGGTGGCTTCCCCAGATTTGCCGTCGGTAGCGATCGCTTTTGAGTTTATTTTGATATAAGACAATTTAGTCTTGAGTTTTATGAATGTCAACCAATATTTATACCAATTATTGCTTTAGGGACTCCCACGACATCATCATAATTGAACCGGGAAAATGCAGTGGCAAACCATGTATTTGGGGAATGCGAATCGCCGTCTACGACATCTTAGAGTATCTCGCAGGTGGCATGACGGAAGCAGAAATTATGAAAGATTTTTCAGAATTAACTTCGGCAGACATCAAGGCCTGTCTTGCTTTTGCCGCAGATCGTGAGAAAAAATTATTTGTGGCCTCCCTCTGAAACTACTGTTGGACGAAAACCTCTCAGACCGAATTACTTAGAGAGTTATCGGTTTTTCTCCCGATTCTTTTTATATCAAAACCTTAGGACTGACAAATACTGATGATGCAGAAATTTGGGAATATGCAACTACAAATGATTTTGTGATTGTTTCCAAAGATTCTGACTTTCACCAACGGAGTTTACTTTACGGTCATCCTCCCAAATTTATTTATCTCCGTGTTGGCAATTGCTCAACATCTAAAATTGTTCAAGTGCTACAAGATGAAATCGACATCATTAGTCAGTTTGGAGATAGAGAAGCAGAGAGTATACTGGTATTGTCGTAGCATGGAACCAAAGGAGCAAAGACTGAGGAGCTATCAACTTAAGGAGTTTACAGGATAGAAGAAAATATCCAGCAAGTTAAGGTAATAAAAGTTTTTGATATCGGCTGAATAATTTACTGAAAATGATGAAAGAAGACACTATCACAATCGTTGGTTTTCATGCACATATTTACTTCGACGCTGATAATCGCGATGCCGCAGCGCGTGTACGAGAAGGATTGACTCAGTTTGAGGTGCAGCTTGGGCGTTGGCATGACAAACCCATTGGCCCCCACCCCCAAGCGATGTATCAAGTTGCATTTTTACCAGACCACTTTGGCAAAGTGGTTCCCTGGTTAATGCTGAATCGTCAGGAGCTCGATATTCTCATTCACCCTGAAACAGGCGACGATGTGGCCGACCATACGAAACATTCTTTGTGGCTAGGAGAGAAACTAGAGTTGAATATCGAATTCCTGCGACCTAGGACAGCGAACGCCAGCTTCTGATCGATCTTCTTCCGCGCAACGTGAGGGCGAATCAACACTGACTTATCCCTGATAATAGATAATTAGCCGCCAATTTGAGACATGGTGCGGCTGTAATTTCCTTGAGTAGTTCCCGAATCCCGCTGCTTGAAATTAATCTCCGGTTTAATCTCTAATATGTGCCGCACTCGATCGCGCAATTCGCTTGTAGGAGTCCCACCACGCAGAGCAGTTTTTAAGTCAATTTGACCCGTTTCGTTCAGCAGACAAGGCCGCAGCCACCCGTCAGCGGACAAACGCATCCGGTTGCAGCGATCGCAAAAACACTCGGACATTTGGCTGATAAATCCTAAAGTGCCCTTCGCCCCCGGAATTTGAAACACATCCGCCGGCCCATTTCCGCGAACTCCTGACTCGGCTAACCCGTATTTGTCGTTAATTTGTTGTCGCAATTCTGCCGAGGCTACCCAACCTTTATCCCCAAATAAATCCCCATTCCCGATTGGCATAAACTCAATAAAACGAACGTGCCAATTCCGGTTAATTGTTAACGCCGCTAAATCCAATATTTCGCTGTCATTCACACCGGGAATTACCACAACATTCAGTTTCAGCGGGTCGAATCCAGCTTGATAAGCCGCTTGAATTCCCTCCCAAACCTGCGTCCACCGCGATCGTCCCCGACTGCCAATTATCTTATCAAAAGTCTCCGGTTCCAAGGAATCCAAACTAATATTAATCCGGCGCAAACCAGCATTGTAGAGATTTTCCGCCATTCCCGCCAGCAAAAAGCCGTTGGTTGTCATGGATAAATCTCGGGTTTCCGGCATTGAGGCGATCGACCTCACCAATTCCACCACCCCAGGCCGCAGCAGCGGTTCCCCACCAGTCAACCGAAACTTGGTAAATCCCACCGGTATAAAAACTTCCCGCAGCAGAGTTAGCAATTCCGAGTGAGTTAACAACTGTTGCTGCAATACATAGTCCAACTCGCTACCTTCCGGCATACAGTAGAGACAGCGGAAGTTGCAGCGGTCTATCAAGCTAATCCGAAGGTAGTCTACGGTATCCATGTCAATAGTTTGTAATATTATTTAATTATAAATGCTGACTCAATTTTCTGCAATTATCGGCTGTAGAGTAAATCTCTAGTCTAAAATCTATAATCTAAAATACAATTAATATCATCCAAAAAGGGATACAAGCCCCCAGCTCCCGGCTGTAGAGTAAATCTAAAATCTAAAATCTAAAATCTAAAATTGCTAAATTTATGTTCTTTGAATTTGAAGCTGATTTTGTGGAAGCTTTGCGCTGCATTCCGATGCAGGTACGTCTCAAGTTAGATACTTGCGGCATTAAATTGAAGTTGCAGGATTGGAATCATTTCAACCAAGCAGAACGGCAAAGTCTTGTAGAGTTACCTTGCTTGACAGAAGCAGAAATTATCGACTACCGAGAAAAGCTCAACCAAGTGTTAATTAAACAGACAGGGAAACTGGGAACTGATTTGGCTGTTGATGAAAATCCCCCGTGGATGGATGCTGCAACTGTACCGGAGTCGGTTTCTACAAAAGCGCAAGAGCTCGGCGTGACAATTACTTTGGGACAGTGGGCAAGTTTGCAGCCTCTACAGCGATTTGCTTTGATTAAGCTTAGTCGATCGAGCCACGAGAATAAAAATTTCATCCCGGCACTTCAAGAGTTTAAGGTTATTGAATGAGATCGAGTTTTAATTGACTCTTCTAGGGCGCAGAGGGCGCAGAGTGCGAGAAGGGAGAGTCTGCTCATCTATTTGCCCGATCGTCCTCAGTTCTCACTCACTAAGTGAGACTCACTAAGTAAGAAAAATAAAAACAATGTGTAAGAGAGTGCGGTCGGGCGGTGGGAGATGTAGGGTGAGGTCGATCGGACATTTAACGGGTTGAGATTTCCGAAGCGCCCAACACCAAAATCCAAAAAAAGCATTAATTTAATTTTAAGTATTGTTACCGCAGCGTGGTATTATTTTTCTGAGTTTGCAAAGCACTCGCCTGCTACCTGCATTAGTTTCTGAGCTTCGTGAACACGCAAAACACACCCACCGAACCCACACCAGCAAACGAGGATATTCCTCAGGCTGGCACAGTCTCGACAGTCTCGACAGTCTCGTCCGAGACTAGCAATCCCATGCAAGACTTTTATCGCCTCCAACAAGAGTTGTTGGCGTACACCCTTGCATTTACGGCGATTATTTTTATCTCCGTTTGGATTTTTTACTCGCTCAACATTGCCCTGAATTATTTGCTTGGGGCGAGCACAGGTGTGGTTTACTTAAAGATGTTGGCTAGAGACGTTGAACGAATCGGCAGCCAAAATCAGCGCATCAGCAAGACACGGCTCGGTGTGTTTTTAGCGGTGATGATAGTAGGAACACAGTGGAATCAGCTACAGATTTTACCGATATTTTTGGGATTTCTGACTTACAAAGCTGCGCTGTTGGTTTACGTGATCCGAAGTGCATTAGCACTAGACTACAGGTAGGTCAGGCAATTCGAGCAAAACTCAACTCATCGATTTGTATGGGGAAGCCCGTTGAATGGCAATGCTTGACGTTCTAAACACCTTTAATCGTTTCCCCCTCGCCAAATTGGAAGTTGGCCAGCAGTTGTACTGGCAACTCGGCAATCTGAAAGTGCACGGGCAGGTTTTTCTAACCTCGTGGTTTGTAATTGCTGTTTTAGTCGTAGTTTCGATTTTAGGAACCAGCAAAATCCAGCGAATTCCCAGCGGAATGCAAAATTTTATGGAGTATGCGCTGGAATTTATTCGGGACTTGGCTAAAAACCAAATTGGGGAAAAAGAATATCGCCCTTGGGTACCGTTTATTGGTACATTATTTCTGTTCATCTTTGTGTCAAACTGGTCTGGCGCTCTAATTCCTTGGAAGCTGATTAAGCTGCCATCAGGCGAATTGGGAGCTCCTACCGCTGACATCAATACGACGGTAGCATTTGCACTGCTGACTTCTCTAGCATATTTTTATGCAGGTCTCAGCAAAAGCGGCTTGGGGTATTTCGCCCACTATGTTGAACCGGTGCCTTTCATGTTGCCGTTCAAAATCATAGAAGATTTCACTAAGCCTCTGTCCCTAAGTTTCCGTTTGTTTGGCAACATTCTTGCGGACGAATTGGTGGTCGGAGTGCTAGTGTTGCTAGTGCCTTTATTTGTTCCTCTGCCAGTGATGGTTCTGGGACTATTTACCAGTGCAATTCAAGCTTTGATTTTTGCAACCTTAGCCGCAGCCTACATAGGTGAAGCTCTAGAAGGCGGTCACGGCGAAGAACACCACGATTAACTAACGATCAACGGCGAAGAATGAAGGAGGAAAAAGAAAATTTCTGAGCTCAAACTTCCTCCCGTCACATCGGACAATTCTGTAGGCTTTCTGTTCTCAATTTTGTACTTTAGATAAGGAAAATCATCATGAACCCAACAGTTGCTGCCGCTTCCGTAATTGCCGCCGCTTTGGCAGTAGGTTTAGCTGCAATCGGCCCTGGCATCGGTCAAGGTAATGCAGCAGGTCAGGCTGTAGAAGGGATTGCCCGTCAGCCGGAAGCAGAAGGTAAAATTCGCGGCACCTTGCTGTTGAGTTTGGCGTTCATGGAAGCGCTCACAATTTACGGTTTGGTCGTAGCCCTAGTGCTGCTGTTTGCCAACCCCTTCGCATAATAATTGGAAATTTTAGATTTGAGGTTTTGGCGATTCTAATCCAAAATCTCAAATCTAAAATCGATTAAGCGAATTAGATGGAAGCCGTCAAAAAATCATGATGCACTGGACAGTATTACTAGCAGTTGAAGAAGCGGCTAAGGAAGGGGGACTGTTTGATATAGATGCTACGCTGCCTCTGATGGCGGTGCAGTTTTTAATTCTAGTCGCAGTCTTGAATGTAATTTTTTACAAGCCACTCAGCAAGTCAATTGACGATCGCGCCGATTACATTCGCAACACTCAAGTCTCCGCGCAAGAACGCTTGGCAAAAGCTCAGCAACTAGCGCAGCAGTACGAGCAAAAACTGGGAGAAACTCGCAAACAGTCTCAATCAGTAATTGCTGCTGCTCAAGCTGATGCCCAAAAAATTGGGGCAGCCAAAGTAGCTGAGGCTCAACAAGAAGCTCAAGTCGCGCGAGAAAAGGCTGGGCAAGAAATAGAGCAGCAAAAGCAAGAAGCAATGCGCTCACTAGAACAACAAGTAGACGCGCTCAGCGGCCAAATTCTCGAAAAGCTATTAGGGCAGTCGCTGGCCAAATAGCGAGACAGAAGAGTTTTAGATTTTTGATGGAATCTTAAATCTAAAATCGCTTCACCCAATCTGCACGCGCAATTATGGAAGAGTATCATGGGGACTGTTTTATTGCTAGCCACAGAAGCTAGCGGCGAAGGTGGTTTCGGTTTAAATTTCGATATTTTAGAAACCAACCTGATTAACCTGGTCATTATTATTGCAGTGCTGTTTTATTTCGGGCGCGGATTTGTAGGTAAAATCCTGACTGAGAGGCGTTCGGGCATCCAAGAGGCGATTCAAGAAGCAGAAAAACGCCAAAAAGATGCAGCAGCAGCTCTAGCAGAGCAACAGCAAAAATTGACTCAAGCGCAAGCAGAAGCGGAACGAATTCGGGCCGCTGCTGAAGAAACTGCCAAGAAAGCAAAAGAAGCAATTCTAGCTCAGGCAGCGCAAGACGTTGAAAGAATGAGAGCAACAGCAGGTCAAGAGTTGGAAGCAGAGCGGGAAAGAGCGATCGCCCAACTGCGATCGGCGGTTGTATCTCTGGCATTAGCAAAGGTGGAAAGCCAGCTAAAAACTAGCTTGGACGACAGCGCTCAACACCAATTAATCGATCGCAGCATTGCGTTACTGGGAGGCTAAAACGTGAGTACAGTCAGCACAGAAGTCTTACAGCCTTACGCATCTGCCTTGATGTCACTGGCTCAGTCCAACAATCTCTCAGAGAAGTTCGGCGAAGATATTCGTTCCTTGCTGAGCCTGCTAGAAGGTTCGGAAGACTTGCGTCAATTTTTAGCCAATCCGCTGGTAAAACCGGATGCTAAAAAAGCCGTGATTCAGCAAATAGCGGGTGAAGAAATGAGCCCCTTGATGCACAGCTTTCTGAAGCTATTAGTAGACAAAGGAAGAATTCTTTTTTTAGAAGGAATTGGCAAACAATACTTGGCAAGGCTCCGAGAACTAAACCAAACAGTATTGGCTGAAGTTACATCGGCAGTCCCGCTTTCAGAAGCTCAACAGCAGACTGTTCGCGAGAAAGTGCAGGCGATGACCAGCGCTAGTCAAGTAGAAATTGAAACCAAAATAGACGCAGATTTAATCGGCGGTGTGGTAATCAAAGTAGGCTCTCAAGTAATTGATGCCAGCCTGCGGGGACAATTGCGCCGTCTAGGAATTCGCTTGAATTCCTGAGAGTTAATAGCTGATGACTATTAGCTAATTTAATTAGCAGTTAACGGTTGGTAGTTTTGAACAACTGATAACTGACAACTGACAACAAACAACTGACAAAAAACAACTGACATGGCAGCAATCAGACCTGACGAAATTAGCAGCATTATTCGCCAGCAAATTGAACAGTACGACCAAGACGTAAAAGTCTCTAACGTCGGTACTGTTCTGCAAGTAGGCGACGGCATTGCTCGGATTTATGGCTTGGATAAAGCCATGTCTGGGGAATTGCTAGAATTTGCCGACGGCACCGTGGGCATTGCACTGAACCTCGAACAAGATAACGTCGGTGCAGTGTTGATGGGCCAAGGCCTCGGCATTCAAGAAGGTTCGGCAGTTACTGCTACTGGCAGAATTGCTGAAGTCCCCGTGGGTGAAGCAATGTTGGGACGGGTAGTTGATGCTTTGGCCCGTCCGATTGACGGCAAAGGAGAAATTAAAACTACTGAATCTCGCTTGATTGAATCTCCGGCACCGGGGATTGTTTCTCGCCGTTCTGTTTACGAACCCATGCAAACAGGAATTACCGCTATTGATGCGATGATTCCGGTGGGAAGAGGACAACGGGAACTGATTATCGGTGACAGACAAACCGGTAAAACTGCGATCGCGATCGACACGATTATTAACCAAAAATCGGAAAACGTGATCTGCGTTTACGTAGCGATCGGTCAAAAAGCTTCTACAGTAGCTAACATCGTCAACGTCCTGCAAGAAAAGGGCGCGATGGACTACACGATCGTAGTAGCAGCCAACGCTAGCGACCCCGCAACCCTGCAATATTTGGCTCCCTACACAGGTGCTAGCTTAGCTGAGTATTTCATGTACAAAGGCAAGCACACTTTGGTCATTTACGATGACCTTTCCAAACAAGCACAAGCTTACCGCCAAATGTCCTTGTTGCTGCGCCGTCCTCCCGGTCGCGAAGCTTATCCCGGAGACGTGTTTTACCTGCACTCTCGCTTGCTAGAACGCGCTGCTAAATTGAGCGACGATTTGGGCGAAGGCAGCATGACTGCTTTGCCAATTATCGAAACCCAAGCTGGTGACGTTTCTGCTTACATTCCGACGAACGTAATTTCGATTACCGACGGTCAAATCTTCCTTTCTTCTGACTTGTTTAACGCTGGTTTGCGTCCGGCAGTAAACCCCGGTATTTCGGTATCGCGGGTAGGTTCGGCGGCTCAAACTAAGGCGATGAAAAAAGTAGCCGGTAAGGTGAAATTGGAATTGGCGCAGTTTGAAGAACTGGCAGCATTTTCTCAGTTTGCTTCTGACTTGGATAAAGCTACTCAGAATCAATTGTCGCGCGGTCAGCGCTTGCGGGAACTGTTGAAACAGCCCCAAAGTTCGCCTCTGCCGATGAATGAACAAGTGGCTGTAATCTATGCCGGTATTAACGGCTATATGGATGACATCCCAGTGGAAAAAGTCAGCAAGTTTACTGTTGGTTTGCGCGACTATTTGCGGACTAGCAAGCCGAAGTACGGCGAAATTGTTCAAGGCGGAAAAGCTTTGACTGATGAAGCTGAGAAGCTGCTGAAAGAAGGCATCACTGAATACAAGCAAAGTTTTCTAGTTTCTGCGTAGTAGACAAGTAGGAATTTTGAACCGCAGATGAACGCGGATTAACGCAGATAATCTGAAGTTAATCTGCGTTACTCTGCGTTAATCTGCGGTTTTAATTAAGAAGATGCGGGCAAGGATGTAAGGAGAAAGTTATGGCAAATCTGAAAACTATTCGCGATCGCATTAAGTCGGTCAAGAACACTAAAAAGATTACAGAAGCGATGCGTTTGGTGGCCGCTGCAAAGGTGCGCCGCGCTCAAGAACAGGTGACTGCTACTCGGCCTTTTGCCGATCGACTGGCAGAGGTATTATACGGTTTGGCGGAACGCTTGCAGTTTGAAAACCTGGATTTGCCGCTGCTGAAAAAACGCGAAGTGCGATCGGTGGGACTGTTGGTAGTTTCGGGCGATCGGGGTTTGTGCGGCGGCTACAACAGCAACATCATCCGATACGCGGAAAATCGCGCTAAGGAAATCAAAGCTGAAGGCTTAGATTACAAATACGTGTTGGTAGGACGCAAAGCTACTCAGTATTTTCAGCGCCGCGAACAGCCGATTGATGCTACTTACGCTAACTTGGAACAAATTCCCACAGCACCGGAAGCGGCACAAATTGCTGACGAATTGCTTTCCTTGTTCCTGTCAGGAACTGTGGACAGAGTTGAGCTAATTTACACCAAGTTTGTGTCATTAATTAGTTCGCGTCCGGTAATTCAAACTTTGCTGCCCCTCGACCCCCAAGGTTTGGAAACTCCTGATGATGAAATCTTCCGCTTGACATCGCAAGGCGGACAGTTTCAAGTATCGCGCGAGAAGGTTGCTTCACCTACGAAGAGTTTGCCCAGAGACATGATTTTCGAGCAAGATCCGGCGCAAATTCTGGAGGCTCTTTTGCCCTTGTATTTGAACAACCAATTGCTGCGCGCTTTGCAAGAGTCTGCTGCTAGCGAGTTGGCGGCGCGGATGACGGCGATGAACAATGCTAGTGAGAATGCTAGCGATTTGATCGGTAGTTTGACGCTGACTTATAACAAGGCGCGGCAAGCGGCAATTACTCAGGAAATCCTGGAAGTTTGCGGCGGTGCTGAGGCTTTGAATGGTTAGGTTAGGGTTGACAATTTGTTGATTTTATGGTATGCGTCTGAGAGAACTCAGGCGCTTTTTTTAAGATAATTCGGCGGCAGGAGCTTTCATCTGTGAGATAGTCGAAGTATTGAACGCGATTGTGCGATCGTCTTTAAAAAAATGGCCAAAAAAATCTGGATTGTCTACAAAACCGAAAGCATGAGTGCTCCGGGCTGGGAAGAACGTCAGCTTATGCCGAGGGGCAGTCTCACTAATATACTTTGGGAAAATTGGACTTGGGAAGAAAACCCAGAAATTCCTCAAGTAGGGGACAAAACCCGCGATTATGAAAATCTATCTGACCCCGGTAATGGAGTCACCCACGGGAAAGATGGAGATTGGGTAGTTACTCGCGTTCAGCAGTTTTCTGCTTCCGATACTGAGGAGCGAATTGTGGTGTGTTACTGTTCTTACCAACCTGTTACATCTGATTGGGAAGCGCTACAACAAAGCGAGTCTGTCAATCAGATGCTAGCAACTGTCGAGTAATATTAACTGGATAATTAGTTCGTAAAAGCGATCGCCTATTCCTGCACAATCTCATACAAATCTTCGATCGACAAATCAAAAGTCCTCGCCAACTTGTGCATGGCTGTCACATCAACTGTTGCTAATCCGGGCGATCGGGCATAGGTTCTGAGGGTACTGTAGACTACGCCCGATCGCTCTGAAACCTCTTTGATAGTCCAGCCTTTCTCAGCAGCCAACTCTCGAACCCGCAACTTAATTAAGCCCATAACCTCTTGAGATGTGATTAATATAAGTCAGAGAATTGTACTGTAAAAAGCGATCGCCTACTCTTTGACGACCTCAACCAAATCTTCCACCATCACGTCAAAAGTACGTGCCAACTTCAGCAGACAAGTAAAATCAACCATTGCCATTCCCGGAGAACGTGAATAGGTGGTGAGTGTGCTGTAAATGACTCCCGATCGCTCAGAAACCTCTTTGATCGTCCAGCCTTTCTCAGCAGCAAATTCTTTAACCCGCAATCTAATTAAACCCATTGACAAAAAACTAGATTTAGTTTTTAATAAAAATATCGTAAAAAGCGATCGCTCCCAGGTCTGGAAAACTAAAAAGCGATCGCCTATCCAAATTAAATCCCTTTACAAAAGTTTGTACTCTTTACAAAGGATTTGCTTAACATCATGTTAACAAAATTTTCGCGAAAATCAACCCCCAGACACAGATTGAGCCGGTTTGTGACGAAAGAGGCGATCGCGCGGCTGCTGAAAATCAAGGTAGAACAAATATATCGCTTCGAGTGCTGGGCGCATATCCTGTACGTGCACGCCAAAGGCATGAGTCGGTTTGTCAGTTATGCGGACTTTCCGCCTGTTTTGGGAGTGGAATCGCCCTCTGGTTTAGATTTTGGTTATTGGAAGCGCCGGATAGCGAGTCAGAAAGAGAGACACGCGCCGGATTTTTGGGTGGATTTTTATGCGGCGAGATTTCAGAAAGCTGTTTGTGTTTCTGAATTGTTCGAGTGGGGGGAAATGGTGGGGGTGATTAAATTGATGTTGCGAGCAATAGCCGTGGAGTCGCTGCGAAAGGTTTATGCACAAGAGAAATCTCTGCTGGAAAATTTCTAAATTAGTCCTAGACGCACGGGTGGTTAGAAACCAGGTTTTTTGACGAGAAGATGCGTTACAGCCCGCAGATACGGTAAACACTTCGGCTTCGATCAGTGCTGTGGTTGTGATGTGTCCAGGAATGTAAATGCTCTTGTTTCTCCTACGCCAAACCCTGCGACACAAACCCCGCCCAATAATGGGGACTGATAAAGAGCAATTCTTTCTGGCTAAGGAACTCTAATCGATAACGAAATCAATCCTATTGATGTTTATAACTTTTAACTATCTGGCTCGTCTCCTTGATGATTGTGAAGCTAAACTGCTAAAACCTCTTTTCCATTCACACCGGAAAGTTTTACCTATTAATTTTTCTAAGCAAATGACTTTAATATTAGAATTATGACAAGAACCATATCCATTTTGTATATTAATAATTTCACAGCCTATACCTTCTAAATCATTAGCAAAGGAAATTTCTCCTTTATAATCTCCATCATCAACAGAATCACCTTCTTGCAAAGATTCATCCAGTTTCCAACATACAATATGATCGGTGACGACTAATGGATGGTTAAATAGCTCATAGGTTGAAAATATATATTTATATTCTAATCCTTTGAGTTCTTGTTGGAATTTTTCATCATTAAATTCGGTGGCTAAACTATCAATTCCTTGACCGGAAAAATTTAAAGGCCTTAACCAAAACTTAGAGTAAGGAGAGCTTACAGAAACCAAATGAGCTAAGAGTGTATATAACGCACCTACTCCATGTTCTTCTCCTACACTAGGAACAAAAAATTTTTTACTTTTTAAAATCTCAATATCTAAAATATAAAAATGATCTCTTTGAAGTATTGAATTTTTAACTTTATTAAATTGCTTGACTTGAACTTCGCTTTTTGATTCACTAACTTCATTTCCTATTCTCTCTATCAACTGTTTAAAAACTTTGCCATCATTCAAGGATCTATCGAGGAATTTTTTAATTTCTTCTAAAAAATCGTCATTTCTTAAAATTTTAATTGATGATTCACTTAAAGAATTCCTGTTTGTTACTAGCAGAAAACTACCGTTAATCATCAAAGCATAATGGGTCTGAGCTTTATTATCACTTAAAACTCTATAATCGTGTAATAAGCTATGATTAAATATTTCATTATAAGAACATATTTTTAGTCCTTCCGAACAAACAAAAGTTCCTCTTTGTGAACTAAATCCAATACCTGACTGCTTTTTTCCTTGGCGATCTAAGTCTTCATAGTATTCTAAAGCTCTTCGATTACCATCAATAGCTAATACCAAACAGTACGTAATTCCGTGAAATTTAAACGCATGGGAGTTACGATAATAAAATCTACCTGAATTCAGTCGCTTTATTTCTGCTGGCGGTTTCCAGAAATGATCTTCCATACCTGGAATAACATTTGGTTTTTCAATGTATGGGTATCCAGGAGGAATTTTTTCTAATTTACTGTTTTTTTCACTGCCTTTCCAAATAAAAAGCTGACATTTCTCATTATAGGTAGGAGATGAATTTTTAAAAGTTGTAGCTCCTTTCGCGCTAAACCCTGTTCTCTCATAATCTAAATTTCTGACATCCCCATGTCTGGTATAAAATCTAATATAACTTTTTATATAGGGATATTTTTTGTCTGTACCGTAATAGTTGGAAAAGTTATCTACTTCTAATTTTTTGACAATAATGATTGTTCCTGTTTTTAAATTTGATTGAAAATATGTCTCATCTAAATGTTGAATAATAGCGACTGTTCTAGCATCGGGCTGAGGTAATAGTTTTCTTAATGTTAACCAAGGTTGTATATCTTCTTGAATTTCAATGTTATCTTGTTCAGAGTCTAAAGTATCTCTTGGATTATCTATAACTACAGAACGCCAGTAAGATTCAGTGTCCTCTTTACATCGGGTAATAAGTGCAAATTTTCCTGAAGCAAAGCAAAGTTTTGATCCTTGACATTTGTAGCCTATAGATTCCCCAAGAGTTTTAGTTGAGAGACCTATTGAGAAAAAAGCATCTATTGGAGCTACTCCATTAACTTCTTTTTCAGAGCTTATACCAATCCCATTATCAATAAATATAAACCCTTCATATTGAAGTAAAGGATATATTTCAATAACAGATGCTGTAGCATCATAGGAGTTGGAAATTAGTTCTCTAATTACTTCACATGGATCTTTCCTATTAACAGATAGTTCTAATAAAGTATGTTTGTAATTAATACCGCAACGAATTTTACGATTTTTTTTCGTCATAATGAATTAAACCAACAAAAATTTTTAATTGGTTATGCTATTAAGTAAAATTTAACCTTATCATCACTCAGTAGATTTGTCAAGCATTGCCAATAACAAATAAATCAGGAGTTGAGATATATGGTCAATGCTGAAAAACTGGTCTGAAGAAAGCCGTTGTCAAAAACATAACCGAAAACCGCTTGATAACTGAGGATGTGGAGTTGGTGATATTTGTCTTTTTTGTAGTCAAAGTGCGATCGCCCTTGCCGAGCGCTCATAATAGTAACAAGTAAGTTTGCTAAAAGCGAATAAATAACTATGGTCACTGCTACTGCTGCACAGAAGAATTTTACTTTAGAAGACTTCATGGCTAATCCCCCCGACAACATGGAATGGGTGGATGGACAACTCGTGGAGAAAAATGGAGCCACGCTCAAGCATGGTAAAATTCAATCAAGCCTGGGTTGTGCTTGGGCAAATTACATGATTTCCAGCAAACAAGGAGGAGAAGTTTATATTTCACCACCTTGCCGCACTAACCAACAAATTCGCCGGCCCGATGTCGCTTATCTCACACCCGAATTAGTTGCACAATTTGGCAACCTTGCCACTTTACCCCAAAGTTTCCCCTTAGTTGCCGAAATAGTTTCACCCACCGATATCGCTGAAGATGTCTTTCTCAAAGCACAGGAATATTTAGAATCTAGCTGTCAGGAAGTCTGGCTAGTTTTTCCAGAAAGTCATTTAGTATTTGTGATGACTCAAAATCAAATATTGACATTTAGATCCGGCGATACCGCCAGCACCCAACAAATCCTGAGCGGTTTTAGCATCGATGTCGATCGATTGCTAGCTTAAACTAAATTCTACAACCTTTCATTTAGCAGCACGCGACACAAAACTCTCCTCTACCCGTTGCACCCGTTCTGAAATCAAATTGCTACAATATGTTTAAGACTCCTCAGTCCGCCTTCGCGGACTTCGTTTGTAGAGCATCGGAATTCTATTCGGTGGTATTGAATTAATATCCCACCATTATCGGAGCAAACCGCCATGTCAGACGACTTTTCCTTAGACGAGCTTTTAAATAGAAGTTACTACGCCTTCAAAGACGCAGAAAACCAAGTGGGACAGTGCAATGTTTTAGTCATCGGCAAAACCGGCGTCGGCAAAAGTACCCTAATAAATTCCGTTTTTCGCCAACGCTTAGCAGAAACCGGAGTCGGCCGCCCCATAACTCAAGGCATCCGCCAATATACAAAACCGAATTGCCCAATTACAGTCTACGATACTCCCGGACTAGAACTCAACGCCGAACAAATTAAAGTTATTCAATTAAACGTTGCTAAACTGATTGAAGACCAAAGACTCCTGCACCCAAAAGAACACATTCACGTCATCTGGTACTGCATCAATCACAGCGCCAATAGAATAGAATCTGTGGAGGAAAGCTGGCTAAAAGAAATGGAAGTCAAAGATGTACCAGTTCTTTTAGTGCTGACCCAGACGACATCTAAAAAGCCGGGCGAGTTTTTCAAGCAACTGGAACACATGAATTTACCAGTGAGTCAAATTATCCCCGTCATGGCTGAACCGGAAGAAATAGATGAGGATTATACAGTAAAATCTCACGGTTTAGACAAGTTGGTAGATGCAACTGTTCAACTGCTGCCGGAAGTAGCTAAAAAAGCTTTTGTTAAAGAACAAATTGCTAATATTGCGCTCAAATCCGATATGGCGTTTAAGTATCTAAGTGCTTATGTTGCAGGTTCTGCAATTGTCGGTGCGACTCCTGTACCGTTTGCTGATGCGCCGATTTTGATGGCGATGCAAACAGCAATGATTGCTAATATTACTGTGATTTTTGGAATGCCCTTTGATAAGGGCTTTATTTCGGCGATGCTGTCTGCTATTAGCGGCACAGGCGGGGTTACTGCTGTTGGCAGAAGTATTGTTACTAATTTGATTAAAATGATTCCTGGTGCGGGTACTGTTGTCGGCGGTGCAATCTCCGGTGCAACGGCAGCAGCTCTCACGCTTGCCCTCGGTTTGGCTTACATTGAGGTGCTTAAAGCTTATATGAAAGCTCAAGTTAATGGGGAACAACTTTCTTTGCAGCAGTTGACAAAGATGTTTGTGGATTTGTATAAGGATTATGCTAGTTCTGGGCGTAAAACTTTGAAGGATGAGACAGCGGCTCAACCTAAACCTCCCAATCAAATTAATATTGAGTAAATTGGGCATGGGGCATAGGGCATGGGGCATAGGGCATAGGTTATTTGTTAGTTCCAATTCCCAATTCCCAATTACCAATTCCCAATAACCCATTACCAATTGATTGCTACAATATGAGTGAATTCTGCAAAAGAGAGTAAATGGCTATGGTAATGGCTGCCGTTTTATCAGAAAATGTTTCTCTAGAAGACTTTATGGCTAATCCCCCCGAGTGCATGGAATGGGTGGACGGGCAAATCGCGGAGAAAAATGGCATGACAGTAAAACACAGTCGAATCCAATCTAGACTAGATTATTGTTGGAGAAGTTATAAGATATCTAGCGGACCAGGCGGCGAAGTGTATACAGAAGTTCCTTGCCGTACTGACAGGCGAGTGCGCCGTCCTGATGTAGCTTATCTGACTCCTGAACTTGTTGCTCAATATGGCGATGTTCCTACTTTGCCTCAAAGTCCGCCGTTAATTGCTGAAATAGTTTCTCCTACTGATATTGCGGAAGAAATATTTCTAAAAGCACAAGAATATTTAGATTCGGATTGTCTGGAAGCTGGGGTTGTTTTTCCAGAAAGTCGCTGGATATTGCTCATGACTCAAAGTCAAAAGTTAACCTTTAACCTGGGTTCTACAGTCAGCACTCAGCTAGTGCTGCCAGGTTTTAGTGTTGCGGTGGATGAGTTGTTGGCTTGAAGGCAAAAAATTAATTAGGTATAAGTGCTTTGTGGCCGAGTTCCGCCGTGAGGTGTGTAATAATTTGTGAAAAAGTCATTGACAAAATGCCGATCGTTCGCCCCAGGCAATTAATAAAAAAAATTATCACTAAAAAATGCAGTTGTAAAATTGCACAAAAGCATAAACAGCGGTAAAATACTGATTGCTTTGTTTGCAAATGTAGCGTAAATTCCAATTGGGGAATTAAAACCAATAATTGAAATATGTCTAAGACTTACACTGTTGAATTGATCCACCAAGGCTCTACCTATACCGTAGAAGTGCCGGAAGATAAACAAATTCTGCAGGCGGCAAACGCTGCGGGCATTGATCTGCCTAACTCTTGCAATGCAGGGGTTTGTACTACTTGCGCTGCTAAAGTTATTGAGGGTGAAGTTGAGCAAGTTGATTGCATGGGTGTCAGTCCCGAACTTCAGGCGGAAGGTTATGTGTTGCTGTGCATTGCTTATCCGCGATCGAACTTGAAGATAGAAACCGAAAAAGAAGACATTGTGTACGATCGCCAATTCGGTAAATCCTAGGACTAAGCTAAAATTGACCTAAGTACCGTTAGCGGTAAAACCACTATGGATCGCCCTATGACCACCCATTTCATTTCCGCAGAAGTTGACCTCCACGAGACGGCCGAGCAACTGCACTCGGCTATTGAAATTGAACTGCAAAAGTACGGCGAACCCCTGCGGTGGGCAGTCACAGACGTGGATGTCGATCGGCAAAAGGCTGTGGTAGAAGGCTACGTGCTCGTGGAAGCATCCTCCGCAACATCGTGAACCCCCGCCCTTTGACAGTGGTTTTGATAGTCCCCACAGGCGTTGGAGCCTCGATTGGTGGGTTTGCAGGAGATGCGCTGCCGGTGGCTAGGGCGATCGCCCAAATTTCAGACACCCTGATCACTCACCCCAACGTCCTCAACGGCGCTCAACTTTATTGGCCGATACCTAACGCTCTCTACGTTGAAGGTTACGCCCTTGACAAATTTGCTGCCGGATGCTGGGGACTGCAACCGGTACATCAAAATCGCATCGGCTTAATCCTCGATGCCGCGATCGAACCCGACTTGCAGTTGCGCCACTTGCAAGCGGCGGATGCAGCGAGAGCTACATTGGGTTTGAATATAACTGATTGTGTTTTAACCGATCGCCCCCTGCAAGTAGAATTGCGTATTTCTGAATCAGGGGCATCCTGGGGAACCATCGGCAATCCCGACAGTTTATTGCGCGCTGCAGAAAAATTAATCGAACAAGCAAGAGTAGACGCGATCGCAGTTGTAGCCAGATTTCCCGACGATGAAGGCAGCCTCGCCCTCGAAAACTACCGCCGCGGCAAAGGAGTTGACCCCCTCGCCGGCGCGGAAGCTGTGATCAGCCACCTCATCGTCAGGACGTTTAAAATCCCCTGCGCCCACGCCCCCGCGCTGTCTGCGCTTCCCCTCGATCCGCACCTGTCCCCGCGATCGGCTGCTGAGGAAATCGGCTATACTTTCCTACCTTGCGTGCTTGCCGGCCTCAGCAAAGCTCCGCAATTGGTAGCGCCAGAAAGGCAGCAGCACAATCAATTATCAATTACCGCCGATCGAGTCGATGCGGTGGTAATACCCGCCACAGCCTGCGGCGGCAGTGCTATTCTGAGTTTGAGTGGGCGATCGTCGGTACAAATCATCGCTGTGGGGGACAACAAAACCCAGATGCAGGCGACTCCAGAAAAACTCGGAATCAAAGCTTTGCAGGTAAACTCATATTTAGAGGCGATCGGAGTTTTGGTCGCTTTGCGGGCCGGCATCAGTCCAGCTTCCTTGGGTGCAGACATCTCCTCCCTGCGTTGTTTGTCTGACTCAACTAAACAAATCTAAAATCTCAAACCTCAAATCTAAAAGTGATTAAGTGGCAGAAAAAATTCCCGAAAACCCAGAAATTGAACCCTTGACGCGCACCCAAGTTTTAGTAGCAATGGGCGTGACAGCAATTATGTTGCTGGCGGTAGCTAAATTGTGGTTGCTATTTGGATCGGTATCACTTTTGCCAGTCAAATTGATAGGAATCGACTTGCTCAAAGGATGTGCGCTCGGACTGGCAATTACAGGCGGCAGTGCGATCGTTTATCATCTCTGGCCCGGTTATCGCCGCAGTGCAGATGTTTACTTGGAAGTAGTGCTCAAACCTTTGTTTTGGCCGGATTTAATTTGGCTGGGACTGCTGCCGGGACTTAGCGAAGAATTGCTATTTCGAGGCGTGATGCTGTCTGCTTTAGGATTGAATGTTATCGGTTTAGTTCTATCGAGTTTTTGTTTCGGCATTCTGCACTTGGGAGGCATGGATCAGTGGCCTTATGCTGTTTGGGCGACGGCTGTCGGATTGCTGTTGGGTTACAGCGTTTTAGCTACTGGGAATTTGTTAGTGCCAATTACCGCTCATATCTGTACGAATTTGATTTCTAGTTGTGTTTGGAAGTGGGAACACAATGCCGTGAAGCGGTAGATCGATCGCACTACAATATTGAGGTCGGGGCGGGTTCACCCGTATCTCTGCTTAATAACCAAAGTATTTTTAAACCCGCCCCCACCCAGCGACAAAATTTTATTAGGGTCACACTTACCGGACACGAGAGTTGAAAACTTTGTTAAGGTAGTTGATAACTGCTCGCTCGCACAATCAATTCACCTTGACTGAGGTTACGGCTGAATATAAAAGCTCCTTCTTCCGTTTCGCCGCTTGACAAAAAATCTATTTGTTGCTCGCCGGATTCAACGACTTCGCCATTGACGCGCAATTCGGCAATAATCTGCACTGATTCGGCCGTTTCGCCGCCCGTGTTAGTTACGGTAAACGGTACGTAAAATTGCCCTTGAGTTTCGCGAATAGGCGTGTTGCGAGTGACCGAAATAATCGGAGGTTCCTGCTTTTTAGCCAGCCAGTTGTAGAGTACGAGTCCGGTGAGGGTAAAAAGGATGAAGCAGGCGATCGCAAATGTCACCCCTTCAGCCAAAGTTCTTTTTGGTTGCTGTTCGTTATTACTTTCCGTCATACCGTCAACCTCCCCGCCGCGCCGCCAATAGTCGCCGGCAATCCCAATACTAAGGTATAGCTCAACCAAATCGACCACGGGTCGTCAAAACTGAGTTTTTGGAAGAAAAACATCATAAATGCAGAAGCCGCCAGCGACACTAAATACGCCATGACAGTTTCGCTGAGGGGACGCTGAAAAATCCCTTGCTGTTGCTGCCGTTTTGCTTGATAAGTAAAGCCTGCTACAAATACAATACCGTAGGAAATTAGCAGCGAAGCGGCGATAATTGCTAATTGCCAAGGCGGCGAAATCGCTGCCGCTAGCATGGGAATTTCGTCAGTTGGGGCGATGTTGAAAGCAATGATCATCGCGCCGATTAAAGTAGCGCCAATATCTGCTAAAGTTGGGTTAATATTAGGTTCGCTGTCGCTGTCTGAACTTTGATAGCGATCGCCGCTCAAAAAACCGTTCGCCAGGGCTACTCCCAACGCAAACGGCAGGCCTTCAAAGATGATTTTCCCCAAAGTTTCTTGCAGTGGAGTCTCCGGCGTAATTTCCCTGAGCAAAAACAGGATCAAAGCCGCGCAGACAATGCCGATGGCGATCGCTTCTACGGTATCGATTGCAGCATCTAGCCAGCGGATGTCCTTAGTTTTGCGAAAACCTTCAGTGCGAGTCAGCAAGAAAACGACGATAAAAGTAGTTGCGATCGCGATCGACATTTCCGCTGGTGTAGTATACGAACCGATCCACCAAACCTCCATCGTATAAAGCAGGGGAGTACCGAACAAAAAGCCGCCCGATGCACCTCGAATGATGTCGTTTAGTTCATTTGACCACTGATTTTTGCGTCTTTTTGATTTCTTCATTTTTTAGTTAAAACGTACCTCACAAAAGGCAATCTATAATTTAACATATTTCAAGTGTTATCGTAGATAGCTTATGCACTCAACTTTGTGCATAAGCTATTAAAAATTACTATCTATAAATTCCCGCCTGAGTACAAATTGCTCTCAGTGTACCTGATTTTATTTGATCGTGGTTAGGCATTACTAACGGAGTCTCCGTTCCATCCTGATTCTATCGCACCATGACCATATGTTCGCGTTCTCTAATAATCCGAAAACCCAACAACTGAAATGTTTTGATGACTCGTCTTTTAGAAGCATCGACAGGAAACTTGACATTAAATAGCCACCTCTGCTTCTACTAAAAAAGTCTCGATCGCAGGTGATTCGTTTTCCATGGTTTCTTTGCCAAATACTTCCATGTAGCAACGAATAGCTGACTTGACATCAGGTAAGGCTTCCTCATAGGTGTCACCTTCACCAACGACGGTACTTTTGATTCCGAGGGGATAGCCTACATAACCATCAGGATGTTTTTCAAGGATGATTCTAAATTGTTTCATCTTCGCCTCTTTATTTTTCAACTAACTTAATTCACTACAGCCGCGCATAAGCATCAAAATAAAGGCATGAGTGTCCAACAGCCTCATTCCATCTACTCCTTAAACTCTTCTAGCGGTTCGTCAAAATCATCGGACATCCAAACCATTCCTTTAGCACTTCCTGCTTGTCGATTGGGTTTAGCTTGTTTGGGAATTATATCATTTCCGGTTACACCGGAATGATGTTGACGGTTGACTGTTGACTGTTGACTGTTGACGCCGTGAACAGTCAACCGTCAACAGTGAACTCGAATTTACTATTCCGATGCTAACGGATTTGATATTACTACCAATTTTACAACAGGCTGGTTATCTTGAGTAATCGCAATTTCTTCCCTTCTCATTACCGCTTCGATTAATTCCAAAAGCTTTTATTTTGCTTCAACAATGTCTACTTGATACATAATTCGTGGCTCCTTACTATCAATTTCAAACATCACTCTTTTAACTCAATTCAACAAATCATCTTCCTCCAAATCAATAGACTGTAACTCCAAATCAACCGACTGCAACTGAGCAGGAGTAGCCGGAATCGCTGCAATAATCGCATCAATTACCTTCGCCACCGGAATAATCTCCATTCCTAACTCTGGCACCGGTTGATTCTTAGGAATAATCGCCCTTTTGAAACCCAATTTCGCCGCCTCCCTCAGCCGCAACTCTAATTGGGAAACCGGCCGCACCTGTCCTCCCAAACCCACTTCCCCGAGCAAAACAGTGCGTGCATCAACCACCCGATCGCGAAAACTGGCCACAACGGCGATCGCAACTGCCAAATCCGCCGCCGGTTCATCCACCTTCAACCCGCCCACCGTCGCCAAAATCACATCTAATTTAGATAAAGGAATCCCCACCCTTTTCTCCAAAACAGCTAAAATTTGCTGCAATCTAGCATTGTCCACACCAGTAGTAGTGCGGCGCGGCGAACCAAAACTTGCAGGGCTAACTAACGCCTGAATTTCCACTAAAATCGGTCGAGTTCCTTCGCAAGTAACAGTCGTCGAAGTACCGGGAGAAAATTCATCTCTATTCCCTAAAAACAACTCCGACGGATTATCTACTTCTCGCAAACCGTTGGCTACCATTTCAAAAACACCGATTTCGTGAGTCGCGCCAAAACGGTTTTTCATCGATCGCAAAAGTCGATGAGAAGCAAAGCGATCGCCCTCAAAATACAGTACAGTATCTACCAAATGTTCCAAAACCCTCGGCCCCGCCAAAGCTCCATCTTTCGTAACGTGACCGACAATAAATAAAGTAATATTTTCCCTTTTCGCAACCTGCATCAAAGCCGAAGTACATTCCCGCACCTGAGCCACCGAACCCGGAGCCGATGTTAAACTAGCAAAATAAATAGTTTGGATGCTGTCAATCACCGCCACATTCGGTTTCAGCGCTTCCAACTCCCGCAAAACAACTTCTAAATCCGTCTCGGGAAGCAAATAGAAATTCTCCGCTGAATTGTCCTCCGAATCCTTTTTAGCTTCCCCGTTGCTGCCGGATTTATGCCCCCCGTTGCTTGACAAATCAACCGGATTAGCTACTCCCAAACGCTGCGATCGCAACTTCACCTGCTGGCCGGACTCCTCCGCACTGACATACAGTATCCGATCCTTGCGGGCCAACATATTCGCCACCTGCAACAGCAGCGTCGATTTCCCGATTCCCGGTTCCCCGCCAATCAACACCAGCGATCCGGGAACAATCCCGCCTCCCAAAACTCGATCGAGCTCCCCGTAACCAGAAGGCCAGCGAGACTGAGTTTGGTCGGAAATCTGCGATAATCTGAAAGATACCCTTGGTTGACCCTTCGACTTATCAGGGGGCGAACCGCCCACTGTCTTAGTTGTCACCCCAGTTAAACCAGCCCGCGACACAGCAGCAGTAGGTTGTTCTAACTGCTCGTCAAAAGAATCCCACTTCTGACAGCTAGGACACCTGCCAAAATATTGTGGTGAATCATACCCGCATTCCCGACAAATATATTGTATTCGAGGCTTAGGCATTGTTTACTATGATAAATAGTCACCCTAACATTTAGAAAAGTCTGAGTTAAAGCACTTATCAAGCTTTCAGACCCATCCCCACACATAATTCAATTTGTGTCTTCTATGATAGGGTACAAAAAATTAACATTATCTGAAATGTAACTTAAGGAGTGCTCGGTAACTTGGAAAACCATAAAGAAAAAATTCTGGTAGTCGATGACGAAGCCAGTATCCGCCGCATTCTGGAGACTCGCCTTTCCATGATTGGCTACGATGTCGTCACCGCTGCTGACGGCGAAGAAGCTCTCGAAACATTTCGCAACACCGAACCCGACTTAGTGGTTTTGGACGTTATGATGCCGAAGCTAGACGGTTACGGCGTCTGTCAGGAGTTGCGTAAAGAGTCAGACGTGCCCATCATCATGCTAACCGCTTTGGGAGACGTAGCCGATCGCATCACCGGTTTAGAATTGGGCGCCGACGATTACGTCGTCAAACCTTTCTCTCCCAAAGAACTCGAAGCCCGCATCCGTTCGGTACTGCGGAGGGTTGACAAAAACGGAGCATCGGGTATTCCCAGCTCCGGAGTCATCCACGTCACCAATATTAGGATTGACACCAACAAGCGCCAAGTTTACAAAGGCGACGAACGAATTCGGCTCACGGGCATGGAATTCAGCCTGTTAGAACTGCTTGTCAGCCGTTCTGGAGAGCCTTTTTCGCGATCGGAAATTTTGCAGGAAGTGTGGGGATACACGCCAGAACGGCACGTAGACACCCGCGTAGTGGACGTTCACATCTCGCGGCTTAGGGCAAAGTTGGAAGACGACCCCAGCAATCCCGAATTAATTCTTACCGCCCGCGGCACCGGCTATCTCTTCCAGCGAATTGTCGAAATTGGAGAAGTAGGATAAAGTCAGTTGGCAGTTGGCAGTTGGCAGTTGGCATTAGTTAAATTACCAACTACCAATTACCAATGACTAATGACTAATGACTAATGACTAATGACTAAATCTGATCCCAATAAAGTTTTGCGGCAATTGCCCTTAGTTGCAGGAGGGTTAGCAGGTACGCTGCTAATGGTGAACCGCTTGCTGACAGAGCAAATCACAGATTCTCAAGCTCGATCGGACGCTTTGGGAGTAATTATTAGCGCTTTGCTGATTTTAACAGGTTTGCTGTGGCAGCAGGTGCAAGCGCGATCGCCCGATTCCGTAAAACTTATCGGCGAAGAAGGTTTTGAATTTGCGCCGGATTTGCCGGAGGCTGTGAAAATAGAATTAGCCTGGGCGTCGCGTTTGCTGTTGACAAATACCGCCACAAGGTCGATCGTAATTGTGTATCAGGGAAAAGTTTTATTGCGCCGCGGTATTTTAGGCATCAATCCCGAAGTTAAACCCGGGCCGATTTTGCAGCGAGTGCTCGACAAAAATAAACCAGTTTATTTAGTAAATCTCAATATTTATCCCGGGCGAATTGAATTTGACTATTTGCCAGAAAATACTCAAGGAGTTATCTGTCAACCTATCGGCAGCCAAGGCGTTTTAATCTTAGGTGCTAACGCGCCCCGCAGCTACACCAAACAAGATGAAAACTGGATTGAAGGGATTGCCGACAAACTAGAAAATACCATCAATCAATTTTAGATTTTAGATTTTAGATTTTAGATTGTGGATTTTAGATTGTGGATTTTAGATTATTGTGAAGTGCACAATGGCAGCTCTGTGAAAGTGCGATCGTCTTCGAGGGCTGCGCTAACGACGGATTTGCCTCATTCTAGGTGTTGGCTATCGGCAATAAACAAGATTTATCGGAAAATTGGGTTTAAAACCCCGTGCTTCTAGCACGGCTTTGTGTCAAAATAGGATTGGTCACAGACCCGCCCAGATTTGAGATACTCCAAAATAAACAGCTTGGTTGAAAGTCCTGTCAGAGTTGCGATCAGAAACAGGGGAAGCAACGCCGGGCAATGGAAGTCCAACCCTAAAAGCAAACAAGTATTTTACTTGCGTACAAAACAGAAAAGTCGCCGTAGGGCATTGGGAGACTTAAAACGGACATGGAGAGAAGGTAAGACTGGCTTGCTAGCACATCTCAGCGAAGTGTCAAGAATCACCGTTGCTTTAGCGGGCGTGAGTATGTCAATACCGATATCTTTTGAAAAGAAGAAGAGCGAGCGAGCCCCCCAACAAAATTTGCAGGGTTTGAGGGTATTCTTCGCCACTCCTGAGCCGGCTGCGTGCACAGGGCGGCTCTTAGTCCTCAACAACGCTCTCCGGGTGCGCCGCAGCGCACCTTACTAGCTCAAAACTCTCAACTCAAAACTCAAAACTACTACCGAGCCCAGTCAGTACCGCGCCACAGCGTAAAAAACAAAACACTAGAAATCAGCGCGCCCAGCAGCCACTTAATAGCATTTTTAAATAACCCCAAGCGCTGACTTGACTTAACCGCAGCGCTTTGCGTCTGCAACCGGTCCTTAGCCGGAGTAATTCTCGAAAGAATTTGCTCTTTCAATTGCTGTGGGTTTTGCGTATCCGCTGGTACCCCCAAACGGGTAAGTTCCCCGGCCAAATTCCTTAAATCTTCAGGACTACCCTTATTCAGCCGTTCTTCCACCTGCTGCAACTGAGCTAATTGTTGGTTGGCTTGAGTAGTAATTTGCTGGTTATTTTGGTTGTTGACGTAGATAGCGCCAAAAATTCCCAAAGGTAGCATCAACAGAAAAACCAGGGCCAGCAGCAGACACACCCAAGACAAAACCTTCAAAAAAACGTCTTCCAAACCTCTGCGATCGTACCCTTCTCCAAAAAATATCAGCGCCATTGCCAGTAAAGGAACTGGCACCCGTTCAACTACAGCCCCAATCGTTTGCAATTCCCAGAGGCGATTGCCAAAATTTGCTGGTATAAGAACTGCAATCGCATCTAATAGAGACAGAATTAAGAGACCGTAGCCAATCCAACGCAGTCTGTAGATAGAAAAACCTTGTTCGCCTTGTAAGTCATTCATAAAATAATCAGAGTTGTTGTTAAGAAAAATCTCTCTTGAACCCGCCCAATAACGGATACAAGTCCCCGACAACAGTCGTGGAGAATCAAAAATTTTAGACTTTTGTTCAAGCTTCCCGATTCACCTGTGGAGTAAATCTAAAAGCTAAAAGCTAAAAGCTAAAATCGACTGAATCGAGTCAAGGCTCGGGGAATCGCGGCTGCCACCACCCATACCAAGAAACCCAAGCATTCTCTAGAATTTTTTTGGCATCTTCTGGAGTTGTTTTATCCAAAGGCACAGACATCTGAGTCCACAAACAGCGCCGGTCTTGAATATTTCCCCTACCCAACAACCAAAACAGAATACGGTTTGGCTGCCAATCGCGAGTATTTCGATTATATCTAAACTGTTGGGAAGTTACTGTAGCACTGCCATTAGGATTGATACACGAACTCAAATAAAGTCGATTTTGCTGTTGCAAAATTCCGTGAAACCCCGCGGCTTGAGTGTTTGCCAATGTTAGTTTACCAGGAGACGACTTGAGAACTGTATGTCCTTTCATCATACCTTCCACTTGCCCAATGGTGTCTACCGCATAGCGCATCTCTATTTCGAGAGCCATGCTATTTTTTTGATATTCATATTTCCTGGCAGCTTTGAATTCTGAATTGCCGCTAATTTTCAGCGGCGCGCTCTTCTGCATTTTCCAATCGGCTAGAGGCACCGACTCGGGAAACTCAAACGGGGTTGCCAGATTTTTGCCTACAGAGGGATAGAAAACCAATTTTCCGGCAACCAACAAAACCCCTCCCAAAGTAACAGCCAACAGGGAAAGCCTAACTGGTTTCCAAGAGGTAATAGCCATTAGCAATTCTGTCCTTCCTTATTTTGGGGTTGGTCTTTCAAAATTGCAAACCAGCAGAATAACCCGAAAATAAATACAGCAATCATAGAAAATATTACCGAACCATTTCCTTCGTGCCAGTAGTCAAATGCTTCGGGTTGAGATAGCGATACCAGCACGGCCAGGAGACCAACTCGCGCGGCATTCACTACAAATGCAGTAATTATTGCGACGAATGGCAATACAATTTTCTGACTCGTAGTGGTAGGAAACATCAGTAAGAAAACCAGAGCTAGTCCTAACAATTGTAGCATCGCATTCACCCCGGAACAGCCGTGATTCACTTCCACGCTGCCCTTTTCCAGGATTAGATAAACCCCTTTCTGCACAACTTCAAATCCTATATAATGCAGGATGAAAGCTGAAAATTTTGCTGTTAATTTGGGGACATCAACGAAGACTCCGATCAATCCGGGAGGAATAGCTGTATACGCAAGAATTAGAAGTTCCTGCCAATATTGTTTCAGTCCTTTTGTTCCAGAAGCCAGCAATGCAAGACTGATTCCAGACAAAAAAGGCGTTGCTCTGATAAAAAAGTCGTATCCAGATATCGACGAACTTTTGAGCAATATTAAAGCAATTAACGATGCCCCAAATAAGCTGCTGAAAACTCCGCTTTCAAAAGTTAAGGATTCGTGCCTTTCCCAAATGAGAAATGCTACAACTCCCCAAAACAGGAACATTGTACCGAACAGGTCAGTGTCGTTGGTTCTGGAAGTCAGAGTTAGGTGTAAGGCTATCAAACCGGAGGCGATGCCTAACAGCCAGTATTTAGGTTCTTGGACGTGCTTGAGCCAGTTTATTTCGGTCATTGGTGCTTTTTGTTTTTCCTAAAAGCTTCTAAAATGCTTAATCTTGTAACTCTATTAAAATTATCAGCTACAAACACTTGAATTTATGCCTTTGGGGTGATTTTTAACTAAATCTTCACAAAGATTGACAATGGCGAATGGGTGTGATAGTTACCTCCACCTAATTAAATCTGAAGTTAGGCGCAAAGATTAAAGAAAACAGGTTTTTTAACTGTGATCGATCGCACTCCACGAAAGATTTTCTTCCCTCCAACCCGGTTTCTGCGCCTAGAGTTTAAATGTAAAGCTTGAAGGCAAGACAGAAAGATTTCTTGGACGCACTCTTGAGCTTGAAAACCAGTTTTTTACCGGTGCTGGTTTTTGGTAGCCCGTGCGTCCAAGAGTAGATTAATTAGAGTAGACTTTCCGGTAGTAAGTTTGATATTCCTCCGAAAGCAGGGGTTCCCACCACTCCCGATGGGCTAAGTACCATTCTACAGTCTGCCGCAAACCTTCTTCAACTGTTACTGAGGGAGTCCAACCTAACTCAGTTTTAATTTTGGTGGCATCAATAGCATAACGGCGATCGTGCCCGGCTCTGTCTTTGACAAATGTAATCAATTGTTCGCAAGGACGGGCGGGTAAATCAGAAGCTAATTCGTCCATTAGCTGACACAGCATTTTTACTAAATCGAGATTTTTTACCTCGTTGTTGCCGCCAACATTGTAGGTTTCCCCAGGCTGACCACGGTGAATAACGGCATCTAAAGCGCGGCAGTGGTCGAGAACGTAGAGCCAATCTCGCACGTTTTGACCGTCGCCGTAAACAGGCAGCGGTTTGCCCAATAGCATATTGATGCACATTAATGGAATGAGCTTTTCTGGGAAATGATAGGGGCCGTAATTGTTGGAACAGTTGGTGATAATTGTCGGGACGCCGTAGGTGTGGAAATAGGCGCGGGCGAGGTGGTCGCTGCCAGCTTTGGAGGCTGAGTAGGGACTGTTGGGCGAGTAGGCAGTTGTTTCTGTGAAGGCTGGGTCATCGGGGCCGAGACTGCCGTAAACTTCGTCGGTAGAAACGTGGAGGAAGCGCATTTGTGCTTTGAGAGATGCCTCATCAATTGCTTCAAAATGCTTGCGGAAGGCTTCTAAAAGTGTGAAGGTTCCGACCACGTTTGTTTGAACAAAGGCTGCAGGCCCGATAATTGACCTGTCAACGTGGGATTCTGCGGCAAAGTGGGCGACTGTGGTGATGTTTTCTTCTTTGAGCAAGGTATCGACTAGGGTACGATCGCAAATATCCCCCTGCACAAACCGAAAATTTTCGCCTCCTTCCAAAGTTGCCAGGGTTTGTCGGTTTCCGGCGTAGGTTAAAGCGTCGAGTACGACTACTCGATCGCCCGGATAGCTGCTGCACCAGTGATGCACAAAATTCGAGCCGATAAATCCAGCCCCGCCCGTCACCAACAATCGGCGAGGGGCTCGCTCAATGCCTTGGGTCGCGTTGTCTGTCATAAAAATAAGAGTTATTCCAATAACTAAGCCTTTACAAAAGTAGCCTTAAAAGTAGTTTGTCACCAAGTGTTTGCGGCCATGTAACTAAATTTTCTACAATCTCACCTCAGATTTTCTAATTTGGGCGCGATCGAAGTATTGGTTCACAAAACTTGAACTTCTACCGAGCTGTTAGCCCAAACGCTTACAGAGCAAGCATTGCAAATTTTTAAGCAGGCAAATTTAAATTTGAATTGCGTGAGGCTATAGCTGACTTTTGCGATCGATCCTCGATATGGGCGGCGCGCAGAGTTGATACATTTGTAAAGAGCTGTTACCATTAATTTTTTAATTATCCTTTACAATCTCCAGAGCACCATGAAGAAGTTTCAAGTGTTAGCTGGCATTGCTTCCGTCGTCGCGATCGCAAGCAGCATCGCCATAGGTGACGCTGCATCTGCTTTCCCCTGTTCCTACAGCAAATCTGGGGCGGCTAAATCTGGTTCTGCGACAACGATCCTAGGTCCCGGCGGCTCGGAGCGAATCAATCCGTGGAAATCCTACAAAACAGCAGCTCTCGGTTTCCTAGGTTTGGCGGGAGTTTTGGGTGGTGGTGCGGCCTACATGAGCTACCGCGCCGGCAAGCGCGCTTCTGCTGCTTGCGCTGCGATGACCGATAATTTTGAAGTTTTTGAAGAGTCGGCTCCGATCGCAGATGCAGGTGTTTCTGGACACATGGAAGTTCCTGCCTTGCTCGATTTGGCGCCGGCGGGTGCTGTAGCTGAGTCAGCAGATTCGGTTGCAGCCGTTCGCGAACACCCAGAAGCTCCTGGCGGTGAGCTGGATTTGCCGGTTTCGCCAGTTGCCGAGTTGAGTTCTGAAATTGCGATCGAACAAGTCCAAAGCGCGATCGTCAAATAGTTATCTCAAACCAAAGTATTCGCTTAGCGCACCTCCAATCTTCCAAGATTGGAGGTTTTTTGAGTGGAAATTATCTAGCCTACAATTTCTTGTCATTGCCCTCGCGAAGCACTGCAAACAATAGACAGATGAATCGATAGCACACAATATTATATTCCGGCCAAGCAAACGAGCGCTAAATTAATATCAATTAAAAAAACTCTTGCTACAATCATCAATTTCATACTAATTAATTATTAAAAGTCGCCGCTCTTTGTCAGGACAAGGCTGTGGCGTTTCCCTAATGTATTTGAACTGTATTTGATCCGAGTGAAAACTGCTATAAAATTAGATGACTCAAAGCGAAACAGTACCCGGCAGAGGCGATCGCTAAAAATACTCTTCAGATCAATCTGAGGGTAGACGGCAAGAGTTCAAATCCCCTGCTATGGTGGAAAATATAGCCCTACAGATTACAACTATAGGTTATTATGAATGCTTGGCGCGATCGATTCAATCAATTTACAGGTAAAACTAGATTGGCAGTTTGCCGGGTGTTCGTTCACCTAACAGGCGAAGAAGTTGCACCGCTGTTAGGAGTTCTCAACCGCACCGCTAGAAAAGCAATCGATGCCGATGGCGACATAGTAGTTTTAGGAGAAGGTCTTGTAGAAATTTGCAATCACCTGTTGCAGTACGACAACTACTGGCAGTCAGCCGCCAATGAGGGCGATGTTTTTTGGAATGAAGGGGAAGCCGGCGATTATGTTGATGAACTTTTCATTGATTCAGCCGATCGCTATCTCAGCGAGCCTCAATACAGCACATCTGTTTACGATCAAAAATCCCCCTTGTCTTTGCCGATAACTAGAAATATCGTAGTGATGCTGACAGTTGCGTATGAAGGCGAAGTTCCTGCCCTAGAAACTGACCTCGCTGACATCAGCACGCTGAAAGTCGGTTTAAAAGCCCTGATTAATTTACATTACCAAGAAAGGCTCCGAGCTGTGCAAGTTCACTTTTCTCCCGCACAGTTGGGAGACGAACTTACCAACGACCAAGTGTTGGTCAATTTCCCGGAACTTATTCCCATTTAAGGAACGAAGAAGGAAGAGGGAGAAATTACAAATTACTATTTACCAAAATTACCACAGCACATTCCCTGTATATGTAGTACACAGAATTTTCTAGGGATTAAGGTGCGTCGCTAGCAACAATCTGCAAGTTTTATCCACTATATTGCAGGGACGCACCCTACAGATTAATACCACACAATATAGCTGCTACTGTACTTGTTAAAGATGGAATAGGCTGTATTTACTCATTACCAATTACTATTTATGATGCTGCGAAAACTGACAATTTATTTAATGGCTTTAACTTTTTTGGGGACGGCAATCGGCTGCGGTTCACCTCGCACACAAACTTATACAAATCCTGCTGGCAATCCAAATATTAACACAGTGCGCCCGGCACCAAACAATAACTTGGCTCAAGGCCAATATCCCGTACAGCAAGCTACCTACGACGATGCTGATGGCGAATACAGTTTGATGTTGCTGAATACTCCCCCCGGAAGTCCCCCAGTTTACCGCACTAGGGATTTGCAAATGGCTCGCTTAACAGATGAAGAAATATCGGCAGGCAAGAAAAGTTATCTAAATGTGGATAACAATCAAGCGGTTTTGCATTTGACAGAAGATTTTAAAATTGAGTACGTTCACAACGTTACCGAAACTGTTCCGAATCCTCAAACAGGTCAGCCCCAAACCGTAGTAGTGAGACAGCAATCAGGCTTCTGGGCACCGTTTGCTGGGGCTATAGCCGGTCAGGCGATCGGCAGTTTGTTATTTAGACCGCGATATTATATGCCGCCAGTCTATCAGCCGGGGATTATGACAGGATATGGCGGGTATGGTAATACTTACGGCCAAGCTGTTCAGCAGTATGAAACTCGCTATCGAACTCCGCCTCCGGCTGTGAGAAACCGTCAAGTTTTAAGGACGACCGGCCGCTTGCGATCGCCCACCTATAACCAGCCAGTAAGACCCTCAGCACGCCCAAATGGCAATCGATCGACCGGTTCGGGTTACGGTGGCAGCACTTTGAGGCGATCGCCCAACTCAAATTCCCGGCAGCAAAGGCGGAGTCCGAGTTTTGGTAGCGGCAGGAATTCTCGTCAACCGAGTCGGAGTCGTTCTTTTGGCAGCAGAAGGCGGTAAGAATGTAGGGTGCGTCGCCCTCGAATATCTGCGCCTTAGTGGGAAGTTTCCTGCAGGGACACACCCTACAACTACCAAGGTAGATGGAGTTATAGCAGTTGACAGTTGACAGTTGACAGTTGACAGTTACTCTGCAAGACATAGGAGTTCAAGAGATTCGTGCTGGCTCTCTGGGACGTTTGGTGACAAATGTAGCAAATAATACTAAATTCATTAACCATGAAAGCTGAAACCCTTGATTTTTCTAGATCATCAGCATCACTTATCACCATAAATACGAGAGAGCCAGTAGTGACAGTCCGTTCTTTTAGTTTTTCTGATAGGGCTTTTCAGAGTATTCCTTCTTCAGAGATTCAACATCAAGTTTGTGGAAAAATAGTAATTCCTGCATCTTGGAATCACTAACTTCAGTGAGTAAGTAATCCTTAAATTCCTTAAAGAACGACCTTACACAATCTCTTAGTGATTTAAGTTTTCCTTTTCTCATAATTTCGACTTCATGAGTAAAGTTTCCTTGTGTTGAAACATTTTTTGTTGGAATGATCAGTATTCGCTTGACCTTATCCGTTTTATATTCTTGCTCAAACCAAGCACAATGATTATTCATTTGTCCTGTTTCAGTTTTAGTTATTTCGCGGCGTGAATCCTCGACTTCGCTTTTACACTCAAACATGAAATATTCATCAGTTGAAACACACCAAAGATTATCTGCTCCTTTCTTAAACTCTCTATCTGGTCTTTGACTTAAGAAACCAATCGCGTCACCCAAATCTTGGAGTGCTTTTTCAAATTTCTCATAAGGCTGCCCAAAACTTAAGTTTTCAAGTATGCCATTTACAGCCATAATAAGTTCTTCGTAATTATCATGCGAAGAAATCCAAGCCTGAATCCTTTTTATTCTATTTTCACTTATATAACTTAATTTTTTATAATTAATGCCTCCTTTAGGCTTCAGAAGCTGAGAATTATTTTTGAAAGCACTTTTTTGGGTATGATTAGAATCTACCTTACTAATTTTGTATTTGAATCGGGCAAGAATTTGTAGATACCATCCTTTCTCTGTCTGATCCTTAGTACAGTATGAATCAATTATTTTTTGCACATGATTAACTGCACTTTCAGGCTCGTTTTGGTAAAAACTCTCTTCTGCTTTTCTTTCTCACTCTAGAATTTCTAGTATATTGCCTGTAGAAATCGAATTTTCACTGATGCTGGTATCCATTTTCTCTCGATAAAATTCCTTCCAGCCATCATCTCTTTTTAGACATTGATTAATTAGGTCAAGTATTACTTTCGTATAATCATTATCGCTCTTTAAATCTTCCTCTTTTGCCAGCTTAGAGACTTGAAGCCCAATATCTATCTGCTTTCTTGTTTGAGACGAAAAAAACTGATTTGAACTAGCGCTTTTCAGAAACTTCACTAGATCGTCTCCGATGATAAGAATAACGCTGTAGTCCTTCTCACCTCTTACGCTTCTGCCAAGACCTTGCTCTATTTTTTGAGCAACCTTAATATTTGTTAAGTCGCTATTTGACCGACATTCTTCTTCGTATCTCTCAGTTAATGAATCTGAATATGGCATAGAGTCAATAATGAGGAGACGACAAGAATCATCTGGGAGATCTATTCCATCATAGCGATTTACAACAACCACTGTATTGCTATACTCACCTGCCTTTAGCTTACTGACTTCTTGAAAAATATTTTTACTTTCAGCAACCACAGAACCTTGATTCTGATATGCCTCCGATTTCTTGAAACTCGATGTAATTGCTACAAAACCTGCTTTTCGACTTGTATCTGGCTTAGAAAATCTGACAATAATGGAATCCCTATTCAAATCTTCATGGATGAGTGAAGGAATTAAGATCATTTTTTCACCAGACCACTTTTCTTGCCTTGGAATAAGCGGGTTGGTTAGGGCTTCAATGTTTAATCCAAGACCTTTGAGGAAGAAAGAGTCATTTTGTGTAGTTGCTGACATTAAAATTCTATGTTCAGCTTTGCTAAAAGTACCAAACTGGTTCACTGGACTAAAAAATGTTGAAATTTCTAATTCTTTTCCACTAAACAAGCATTGACAATTATCGATATTGTCTTTAATTAAGTCCCAAGTGAACATTATTTTTCGATCATTTGCGTGTTCAAGAAGAACTTGTACAACTTCTGACTTTTTATCTTGCCAACTCCAGTAAGGTACTGGCAGGGAAGTTGTACTGTCACCATTATTTTTAATCTCAAAAAAACTCCCTTCACCTTGTTCTCTTAAATCATCTTCAAACAATTGGAGTAGCCTCTGATAGAGCTTATGATCATTGCCCACCCTTATTTTGAAAGATTCATTTATGCAATCTATACAAGCGTGTGAATCGTCTAAAATAATCGTATTTACTTTCGCAAATTTTCCGCCAATCCCGAAAATTGATTTTCCATTAAAAACCTTCTGAACGTGGGTGATTAATATCTTATCCGAGTTTAAGAATTGATCGGGCAAAGACTTGCTGTTATCAACAGTTACATATCCAATACCAAACTTTTCTGCTTCTTGGCACGTCTGCTCCACCAAGTATATATTAGGGCATATATATAAGCAGGGGCCTTTCTTTTGGTTAAGTTTGGACTGAAGTATCAATAAACCAATCAGGGTTTTACCTTGTCCAGTATGTAACTTTAAGACCAAATCTTTTTCATCTTTTCGATTTAACCACCAGTTTGTTAGCACCTCTTCTTGTACTGTACGAAGAGGGCCGGTCTGGCTTCTTCTGTCTAACTCATCGTAAATTTCAACTGGATTTACCTTTTTCTCTATTGATTTCAAACCCAGTTTCTTTTTAAAGTCAACCATCTTTACTACCCTAAAAAATATAGTTGAGGCGATAAACGCTTTAATTTTAACCGATCCCACGGATTATCGCTACAGGCTGGGATAAACAGCGCTGGATAGACACGATTTTGTCAGTCTAAAGCCCTCAATCGGCGATCGCTATGCTCTAATTAATAAAGCATCTGTCCTTTCACCATCGGATAGCTGACATGACCCAAAGCCTCAACCCCACAACATTACCCCCCGCTTTTCCCGATCACACGCAACTCCCAGACTCCGACGGCACGTTTGTGAAAAACTTCCAAGAACATCCCCAGAGTATCCTACTCACCGACTCACTGGAAACTACGCTGCAAACCCTCCACCCGGACGGACAATATGCGATCGGGCAAGATTGTGGCATTTACTGGCGCGAAACCGACCCTCCAGAAAAGGGAGCCGAAGCGCCTGACTGGTTCTACGTTCCCAACGTTCCGCCCCTAATAGATGGGGAAATTCGCCGCTCTTACGTGATTTGGCGCGAGTATATTGTGCCATTGATTGCGATCGAATTTGCTAGTGGTAATGGCTCTGAAGAACGAAACAATACTCCCTTATCTCGCTTACCAGAAGGTGTCAACCAGAAACCCGGAAAGTTTTGGGTATACGAGCAGATTATTCACATTCCTTACTATGCGATATACATCATTAAAACGAGCGAATTGGAAGTCTATAACTGGGTGAATACTCGTTATCGCCGTTTGCAACCGAACGATCGCGGACATTATCCGATCGACCTGATGGGAGTAGAGTTAGGTGTGTGGGAAGGTAGCTATCAAAATCAGCATCAGCGATGGTTGCGTTGGTGGGATAATGAGGGTAATTTGTTGTTAACTGGTAGCGAACAAGCTAGACTCGAACGCCTCCAGACCGAACAGGAACGCCAAAGGGCCGAGCGCGCAGAACAAACCCAACGGGATGCGATTCCCCAACTGCTGGCAATGGGTTTAACCGTAGAGCAAGTGGCTCAGGCGCTGTCGCTGTCGGTGGAAGATGTACAGAGATTGGGTTGACAGTTAACTTTCATGATTCAGAAACAAAATCTCTTTTCTCGAATTGCTGGTATTTCTACACTCGCCCTTTGTGCAGTCGGCGGATTTTTTTTACTTAAAAAACCCGTACAATCTATTCCCGCAAAACCAGCACCAGAGGAAATTGTACTAGATGCCGAAGTGCGATCGCTCCCCGGAAAACTCGACAGCATCCCCCTATTCAACAGCAACAGTCCCGAATGGGTCAAAAAAGAAGGCATTTTGCTCTCAACCTTTCCCCCAGACGGCAAAAAAGTCCCCGCAGCTCACCTTAACTTTGCCTTTCAAGGGCAATTCAACCTGTTTGCTCACCATTTTTCTCACACTCCGCTGAATTTTAGAACTTTGTATATCGGTGCTTTGCTCTACAATCCCAGATCCGAACCCGTGACGGTGGAAGTTTTGCAGGCAGCGAGTTACCTGATGGAACCAGACGCACCGTTCAAACAAAAACCCGCACTAAGTGAGAATTCCAACGGCGAAGTATATTCCGGCCCTGGGATTGGCGCTGTCGATAGCGTTTTGCGGGGAATCCGGCAGCCGGATTTTCCCGAAAAACTGCTCGTTGCACCGGGAGAAACCGCATTGTTGATGAATCGCCCTATTCCCGTGCGGGGTCTGGAAAAGCCGATAAATGGTCGTTCTACCTTTGTGCAACTCAAGAGTAGTGGCAAGGTTTACGCCGCAACTTTGGCAATGTATGCACCTGAAAATGCTGATGGGAGCGATCGCGCGCCAACTCTGGAAGAATGGCAGCAATTGCTGAATAATGGCGGTTTGGCAGGCCCCCGCGACAAAACCCCGACTCCCCCCGACGCGACTTCGGGAAGCCTGATTTACGGCCGCGTGGCAGGGGTACAGCAAGGTTCGGGATGGGAAGCGGAATTAGTCGATCGCGATGCTAAAAATCTGGCAATTCCCCAGACTGGAAAAGCGATATCCTATGCGATCTCTAGCTTGCGCGGGGGCACTTTGGGCACCCAACAAGTGCAAGCCGGAAAAATGCTGGCGCGCTATCCCGACACCGCTTACGAAGCCCACGGCAATTACGGCGTACACTACAATCTGATTTTGCCGCTGCATAACACTGCCCAAAAACCGCAAACGGTAGCGGTGAGTTTGGAAACGCCTTTAAAAGAAGATCGACTCTCAACAAATGGATTGCGATTTCGTCAACCTCCCCTAGATTTTCCCTATTTTCGAGGTACTGTGCGGCTGCGCTACCAAGATGATGGAGGTTACGATGTAACTCGCTACTTGCATTTATGGCATCGTGTCGGTCAAGTTGTGGAACCGATGGTAAAGTTGAGGTTAGCTGCGACAGAAACGCGATCTCTAAAAATTGATTTTATTTATCCTCCCGATTCTACGCCCCCGCAAGTATTAACAGTGAAAACCTTAGAATAGTTGATTTATTTATTTCAGTCACTACCAGACCCAAAAAATATGTGATTTAATTTCTACATTGATATGTAGGTGACAATATGTCTTCTTCACAACCCCCCTCAGGGGAAAGAAACCCTCTAGGATTGGATGAATTGATTGCGATCTTGGTTGCCTTCGGCACGATGGGAGCAATTTTATTTTGGGTAACAGGTAAAAATCCCGATCGATTGAATGCCCGAAATTGGCAATTTCCAGCCGTTTTTTCTCAACCTGCTGTTACGCCCGCGACTCCGGGAATATTAACACCCGAATCGCCCAGTTCCGATTTGCGATCGCCCGCTAAAACGCTCCTTCCCTCAGAACCGGATGCCGCACCTGTGGGACCTTTAGGGCCGGTTTTACCGCAAAATCCTCCGGTGGGTGTAATCGTTGTTCCTCCCAAGCCAATTGCGCGATCGACTCCCGCTCCAGCAATTACCAAACCGAAAGCTGATAAACCCAACGCCGATAAACCCAAAGTTGGGCCCGTTAGATTCTCCGATGTTCCAGACAAATATTGGGCGCGTCCGTTCATTGTAGCTTTAGTCGATCGGAAAATTTTTGCTGAGTCCACCGACAGCAAATTTCGCCCCGACGAACCGATGACGCGAGCCGAACTAGCGCGCTTAATTCAGCGAATGTCCGACGACAAACAACCGATCCGAAAACCAATTGATTTTAAAGACGTAAAAGACAAGAGTCCTGCCGGTCCTGCGATCGACCACACCGTCAAAACTGGATATCTTAAAGGATACCCAAACAATGAGTTCCGTCCCGAAAAACAGATTCCGCGTGTCGAAGTCATCGCAGCTTTAGCGAGCGGTTTGAGCCTGAAACCATCCACAAAAGCAACCAAAACTTTACAAGTTTATACAGACAGGGCAAAAGTGCCGAAATGGGCAGTTAACAAAGTAGCATCAGCCACAGAAGCTGGCATTGTTGTCAACCACCCGAAGCGCACACTTTTGCAGCCTAATAAAACAGCAACTCGAGCTGAAGTAGCAGCCATGGTTTACCAAGCTATGGCCAAAAAAGGCCAAGTACCTGCTAAGTCTTCTGAGTATGTTGTGAAGCCTGTAAAGTTGCCCAAATAATATTTTAGGGGCGTTGCTCCTAGCCCGCCCCACAATAACATTTAATCCTTATTGTTTGTAGTCAGGACTGAAGCCTTCACTACGAAGCAGCTAAATTAATCTTGAAACACCATAATACTGCCCGAATAGCAAGCTACCCAAACCTGATTAGTTTCCGGATCGTAAGTAATCCCGATAGGACTTGAATTAACCTTCACTGTTTGCAGCACTTTCATATCGCTCGTCCTAACTTTGCTAACAGTATTCGACAAATAGTTGACCACATAAAGCAGTTTTCCCTGATCGGAAATTGTCATGCTGCGAGGTGCTTTTCCTGTAGAAACTTTGTCTACCACTTTACCCGTTTTTAGGTCAATTTTTGCCACATTTCCTTCACCATTTAAAGTGGCATAAAGATACTTTCCATTGGGATCGATCGTCAAATGACGCGGCGCATTGCCAATATTCTTCAGCCATTCTACCGAAAAGTCGATGAGATTCACTTTCGCAATATCGGAAGAACCCATGATGGCAACATAGGCATTTTTTGAGTCGGGAGTAACAACAATACCCCGAGGATATGCACCCAGTTTAACTCGCTCGATTTCGAGATTTTTATTGATATCAACTACGCTCAAATCCCAACTGCACCAATTGCTAGCGAGCGCGAAGCGATTGTCAGGTGAAACAGCATTGAATTTCGGAACTGCACCTACAGGAATTACCTTTTCTATTTTCAAAGTTTGGGTATTGATGCGGTACAGAAAACTTTGGTCGTGTTTTGCCGCTGGAGAACACCTGTCGGTTCCCGGATTTCTAAACCCGGAACCGTACATTTTGTAGTTGGAGACGTAGGCATATTTGCCATCGGTTGAAAAAGCCGCTTCTACGGGAGAGCCTTTATAATTGCCTTTGAATTTAGAAAAGCCGAAGTTCGACAAGTTTACTGTATCGGGAATAGTCTTGACTAATTTAAAGTTCCTGTCGTAAACTGTGATTGTGTGGCGGTACATCATGTTTTGAGCAAAAAACAAACCCGCTCCCGAATAAACTATTGATTTTGGCGAAATGTTACCGTAAATGGTTTTTTTCAAGGTCATTTTTCCTTGAGTATTATCGGGAGGATTTACGAGGGTTGGGGGTGGTAATTCACTTTCTTTATCCTCGGAATTTTCACTTTTAAATGGTGGCAAAGACGGTTCTTGAAATAGAGGTTCTTGGGGCTGAGTTTTAGTTTGCTCTTCGTCGAGTTCGTTTGTGTTATCTGTGGCGGTAGGAGATGGCGAAGATCGATCGACATTTGGCGAGATTTTTTCCGCAGCTTCCATGCTGGTATCTTCCGGCTTACCTTTCAGTGCTGACAAGGTTTTAGGGCCAACAATTCCGTCAACTTTCAGGTGGTTCTCTGCTTGAAACTTTTTCACAGCAGCCTGGGTGAGAGAACCGTAAAATCCTGTAGCCTTACCGCTAAAATAGCCTGCGTTTTGTAGAGTTTTCTGAAGTTGGGCTACTTCCGGGCCTGAATCACCTTTTTTGATGGCGAGTGCGGGATTGACTAAATTGACAATTGTGAGAGCGATCGTAAAGAAAAGTAAAGGAGTATAGGCTAAATTCCGGTGCATTTTTGAGTGGGTCGATCGAGCTTGACCCGCAGCCGTTTCCCAACTTTCAGCTAAATGTAGGTAGGCCAGTCCGTCCATAGTTTTTACCGGGTATTTTTGGTGCTATGATACACCAGTTAACTTTGATGAAAGAGAGAATCTTATTATAATCAAACTTAGGGTAAAATCTCCAAGCAGTTTTTAATGGTGCAAGCAAGTAGGAGCGATCGACAATGTGGAGTGGGGAAAAAACAACCGCAGAATCAACGACAAAAGAATCCCGCCAGACGTTGCTGGGGGACGGCGACGGGGGACTTTGCCAGCGGGCTTGGGTAGAAATGGATTTAGCAGCTTTAACTCACAATGTAAAAGAGCTTAAAAAGCTCTTATCTCCCCACACAGAACTGATGGCAGTTGTGAAAGCCGATGCTTACGGTCACGGTGCTGTTGCAGTCAGTCAAATAGCATTGCAAGCAGGGGCTAGTTGGCTGGGAGTGGCGACAATTCCCGAAGGAATAGAATTGCGAGAAGCTGGGATAGAAGCGCCGATTTTGCTGTTGGGGGCAACCCATACACCGGAACAGGTAAAGGCGATCGCCCATTGGCACTTGCAGCCCACTATTTGTACTGCCAAACAAGCCCTAATTTTTTCGGAAGTTCTCGCCGATCTTAACCAATCTTTGCCGGTTCACGCTAAGTTGGATACGGGAATGTCTCGCTTGGGTACGCCCTGGCAGGAAGCTACAGAATTTGTGCAATTAGTCAAGCGGTTGCCCAATTTAAAATTAGCCAGTATTTACTCTCACTTGGCGACAGCAGATAGTCCCGACCCCGCAGTTATGATAGAGCAGCACCAGCGGTTTCAACAGGCGATCGAGCAAATTAAAATAGCAGGAGTTAACCCCCCTCGCCTCCACTTGGCAAACTCTGCAGCAGCCCTCGCTGACCCGGCTTTGCACTACGATTTAGTGCGAGTCGGTTTAGCTACCTACGGTCTTTATCCAGCTCCTCACTTGCAGTTGATCGCCAATTTGAAGCCTGCAATGCAGGTAAAAGCTAGGGTAACGCAGGTGAAAACAATTGAAGCAGGAACCGGCGTCAGTTACGGCTATCAATTTATAGCTCAGCGCCAGACACAGATTGCCGTAATTGGTATCGGCTATGCAGATGGCATTCCGCGCAATCTTTCTAATAAAATGCAGGTTTTAGTCCGGGGTCAGTTCGTGCGGCAAGTGGGCGCGGTAACGATGGATCAATTAATGCTGGATGTAACTGATATTCCCAATTTAGAAGTCGGCGAAGTGGTGACGCTGTTGGGCAAAGATGGGGAATATCAAATTACTGCAGACGATTGGGCCGCGACTTTAGGAACTATTTCGTGGGAAATTCTCTGCAGTTTTAAACACCGATTGCCCCGCGTAGCAGTACACTATTAGCAGTAGTCCGGCAGGGGTTTAAACCCCTGCCTCATAGCAAAAGTCGGTTAAAACCGACTCAAGAGTTTGAAGGATAAAATTATCGACTTTAGTCCTCTTTTAGAGGACTTCCGCTATGAAACAGGGGTTTTTAACCCCTGTCGGACTCTCCGACTTATGCAGAAGACTGAGACTGCGTTTACCAATGCCCAATGCCCAATGCCCAATGCCCAATTCCTCATGCCCAATTCCCAATTCCCAATTGATATGACAGTTATTCAGACGTTTTTACCAATAGCTCAAACTTTCTATACTCAGCTAAATGCAGAAAGAACACAAGCCTTGGAAGTAGCCCAAGAATTCTCGAAAAAATTCGTAGAATTGGGGTTTAAAATTGTACCTCAACTGCTGTGGGCGATCGGCATTTTGTTAATTACGCGATTTGCGATCGGCTTTGCGGGCCGCGTGACTCGCCGAGCACTGAGTCGCACCGAAGCCACGCTGCGGAAATTCTTAGTTCAAGCTGCTGAAATTACGATTTTGGTAGTGGGAGTAGTCGCCGCTTTGAGTCAGTTGGGAATTCAAACTAGCAGTGTGGTTGCGGTGGTGGGTGCCGCGGGTTTGGCGATCGGTTTGGCGTGGCAAAATACTTTGTCGCACTTTGCTGCTGGGGTAATGTTGATTAGTTTGCGCCCCTTTGAAGTCGGAGATGGGATCGAAGCTGGGGATGTTAAGGGAGTGGTGGACAGCATCGGGATTTTTTCAACAACCGTGGTGACAGACGATCGCATAAAAATTATTGTCCCGAACAATCAGTTGTTTAACGGTACATTGAAAAATACAACGGCAATGGGAACGAGGCGAGTAGACTTGAAGATTGATATTGGCGATCGACCGATCCGTCAGACAGTGGCTGAGTTATTAGAGATTGCCCACTCTCACCCGCTGGTACTGGAGAATCCGCCCCCGACTTGTTTGGTGGCCGAGATTACTCCCGATACAACTATTTTATCTCTCCGACCTTGGTGCGCGTCGGTGGCCTACGAACAAGTGCGATCGCAAGTTCAACAATACGTCAAAGAGGCAATGGATGCCGACAAAAATCAAGAACAATAGATATAAATCTAAAATCTAAAACCCAAAATTGATCGGAGGTATTTCCCATGAGCAAGTGGTATCCGCAGCAAATTTTGCAAGAACCCGGTGTCAGAATCACCGCAACCGAGAAACAAACAATTCTCAGCAAATTTCCGCCTCCCGACGAAAACGGTCAAATCTATGCCGATGGGGTTTTTGAAGGCGGCGGCGTGCGCGGAGTTGCATTTTTAGGAGCACTCAGGTGCTGTAGCGATTTGGGCATCCGGTGGCGAAAATTAGCCGGCACTTCGGCAGGTGCAATTACTGCCGCAGTATTGGCAACCGACTTGTCAATTGATGATTTAGAGGAAATTTTAGGTCAGCTCGATTACAGCATATTTTTAACTAAAAAAAATAGTCCTCTAATTTTAAACGGCGACCCCGCCGACGACTTGCAATCTCCTGCTTGGACGCTGCTTTTCCTAACAGTTAGCCGTCAGATGGGAGAATATTCGGCGCAGCCGTTCCGGCAGTGGCTGGAAGCAATGCTCGGTCGAGGTAACTTGCACACTTTTGCCGATGTCAAACAAATCGTAAAAGACCGGGAATTAAAAGTAGTAATATCCAACCTCACTCGCGGTGAAATGTTGGTGCTTCCCGACGACTTACATCGGCGCGAATCGACAGATTCCGATGCTTTGTACGAGCAGTTGCACCTCCCAAGCGCTGAACATTTTAGCGTGGCTGAAGCCGTTCGGTTGTCGATGAGTATTCCCCTATTTTTTGAACCAGGAAAACTCGGCGATGACTTAATTGTAGATGGCGGAATTTTGAGCAATTTCCCCCTGTGGATTTATGACAAACAATCCGTCGGTGCGACTCCTGCGTCGCCGCGCTGGTTTACCTTTGGGTTTCGATTAGTCGATACCGGAATTGAGACTAAAGCTAAGATTGATACTCCCCTGTCGATGCTGGCGGCGATGTTCAGAACGATGATGAAAGCAAGAGACCGCTATCACCAGCGGGAAATGGATAAGGGCAGGGTGATTAATATTGATGTGACTGAAGCTGGGGTGACGACGACGGACTTTAATCTCGATGGCGATCGCAAGGCTCACCTGTACCGCTTGGGGTATTTGTATACTAAAAGGTTCTTTTTGAGTTCCAATTTTAGTTGGGAGAAGCACTTGAAGGCTCGGGGCTTTGGGGAATAGGTTTGGAGTCTGGAGTTGGGCCAGAGGCGGATATTGAGTAAAATCTGCCTTTTGCCTGCGGCGGAAAGTATACAGAGTAAGGGATTGAGGAATTTTTGAATTAGGGGTTGGCAAAAAGAAGATGTGTGTGCTATAGTTAGTTACTGTCATCTTGGAGAGGTGGCTGAGTGGTCGAAAGCGGCAGATTGCTAATCTGTTAAGGGTGTTAACATCCTTCGAGGGTTCAAATCCCTCCCTCTCCGTTCTAAATA
>NZ_JAUBRM010000035.1:54289-71438 GCF_036701905.1 Microcoleus sp. MON2_D5 | reverse complement strand
TTTACGGATATGGGTTGATTTGCACTCAGGACATGGCATGGTGATTCCCTCTATTCATACTCTAATTATGCAACGCCCAAAATTTTAAGAGCAGGAGGTAGCGAGACGCTAATTTAGAGCGTCTTACGTTTAATTAGAACGAGCTACTTCTGTGTTGCTTGCAGTTGCCCCCAAAGCCAGCCCAAGTTTAACTGCAAACCAACTAAAATTAATTACTGCGACGAATCTTCCCTGGCAGCATCTTCAACCACAGGATGAATTAAAGCAGATCGAAAACCTTGCCGAATTTCCGAACTCAAATACCGGCGCTGCAAAATCTGCCATTTTTGCCAAGCTGCATAGCGATTTTCGGCCAACAAACCAGCCAACTTCGGCAACTCTTTTTTCAGATCGCGATCGACAAACTCTGTCAGAAACTCGCCTAAAACTTCACTGTCTTGAATATCGCCCAAACATTCCTGAATAGCTTTTACATCTTCGACATAAACTTCGTAAGTCTCGCTGTAAAAATCCCCAAACAGATTCATCAAATAGCGAACTCGCTTAGCTTGCTTCCGCAAATCGTGCAGAATAGTTCCCTCGGCTGCTAACTTCTCTTCGACAGCCTCAGCATTCAAATCATCAGCAACTTTAACTTTGCCATCCTCATATTCCGTACCCAACAGCCAAGCCGGATGCAGGAAAAACTCACTGACTTGAGGTAACAGTAAATCTGGCAAAACCTCAGCAATTGGCAAATGTTCGATCGCCTGAAACTTGGGTTTTTCCAGCCAATCCTCGATCGACTGCTTCAGCGATTCGTAGCTTTTGTGCTCTAACATCGCCCTCACCCCTTTCAAAGCCCGGTGGCGCTGTTTGAGCAAATTCAACAAAGCTTTATCTAAAACTTCCTGTTCGTGGGCCGGCAAATTCGGGTAATAGCGGTTTTGGAGACTTTCGAGCATCACATCCAAATCCCTGAGCGTTCCCAGAATCCGCCCCACCTTACCAATTTTGCCTTCCGAAGCCTCTTTTGGCAAGTCTAAAACCGGAGCAAAACCAGTCACAGCCGATCGCAAACGTCTCAATCCCACGCGCATTTGATGAAGTTCTTCCGCGTCTTTGTCTTTGATAACTTCAGCCTCGTGCGCTACACTTTTGTGGAAATATTTCTCAATCGCCCCAGATGCAGCGTCTCCGAGAGTTTTAACTTGAGTTTTAACTTTTGCTGATGTTTTTACGTTCATGGCAGGTGTAGATTCCAGATCCCCGATCGACTTTAATTTGGATTTCAAGGCTTTGCTAGTAAAGGGTTTATATCCTAGCACACAACCCCAATTTATGACCCGCTTTTATACATAAATCTTAATATAAGGTGCTTGACAGTTTATACAAAGTCAGCATTTAGCAATCTAAAATCTTCAATCTAAAATCTTCAATCTTCAATCTAAAATCTAAAATAAAATTACCCTCCCTCACCCTTGAGCCCATAAAAATCAGATTTCTGGCGCGCTTTCCCAAATAGGTTAAGATCGCTGCAAACCGATATTTATTCGCCAAAGGGTGAGAGAGGGTGCGATCGGGAGGACAAGTTTTAAATTAAATCAAACCCGCCCAGGCTGCCCGACTTCAAAGAGGCAGTTTAGCCTTTCCAGTCTTTCTCAGATTGTTGGAGCACGTAGGTTGCTACATCCTCGATTTGTTGGGGCTTCAACTTGGCGCCGAAAGCAGGCATAGCATTTTTGCCCTTAGTTACCTGAGTGGTAATAGCTTCGAGAGAATTCATACCGTACTTCTCAAGAGCTTCCTTTTTCAAGGTTTTCATGGCCATAACCACGTTGCCGCCACCGATGTGACAAGCAGCACAGTTCGAGCTAAAGATTTTAGCTCCGTTAGCGGCATCTCCTGCCAAAGCAGGGCGGCCAAAGCCGACGGTAAAAATTGCGAACGCTAATAGGGCGATCGATAAGAGTCTTTTCAACGCAGTTCTCCTCTAATGGACACGCAAAGGGTGATTCTTTAGATATTTTACCTGTTAAAACAGGCGCGATCGCGCATTCGTATCGCCTTCTTCCGAGTAATTTACCACTTTTTGGCAGTGGCAGTTCAACTCTCAAAATTCTCCACGCCCCAGCCCGGAGCTTTCTGAGCAGCCCGGATCACAAAAGCCGCTAAATTTTCAATCTCAGCCTGTGGCATCCAGCTTTCCGGCACTTGGCGGCACCAAAAAGTCTCCTCAGTACCGTCATAAGTCATCGGTTCTCTCAGATACGCCACCAGACTATTGATGTTGTTGCGGGGAGGCGTTGCCCCTTTGAGGTCAGCCAAAGACAGAGATATCGTCGGATCGGGCAAATTAGCTCCTCCGACGTGACAATTCAGGCAATTTTGCTCGAACAATACCTTGCCCGCAGACAAATCCTGAGCCGAAAACAAGCGAGTATGTCCCTCAGAGTCCAACTCCAGAGCCACAGGTTCGCTGGCTTGTAAATACCTATTCACGTAAGAATCGGCAGCAGCCAAAACAGGTTGAGGAGCCAACAGCACGAGTGGCAAAATAATTAACATCCCCAACAGAAAGCAGACAAAAGCACCACGACGCAGCATGAGGGACTACAACCTTTTGCGATAATCAATGAGCTGGAGGTAAATTTTAGATTTCAGATTTTAGAGCGAAAAACGACGAGCTAGCAATTCTTGCCGAACTTCAGCCCTCTCTCAATCCAAAATCCAAAATCTAAAATCTAAAATCTAAAATCGATTAGCGAGCGCCTTTGCCACCAGCCCACTGCTTGGAGACAATTTTCGGCTGCAACAGAATGTGACCGGCAATCGCGTACAAATCGTCATCCGAGAGATTTCTCATCTCAGCAAAAATATCCGCACTCTTCATGCTCGGATGCAGTTCCGAAATTTCCTCAAACCCGTCATAAGTGGTGGGATTTTTCATAAAGTCCACCAGCGACTCAATATTATTGCGGGGCGGGTTGGCCAAAGCCAGAGTTTCCGGGCTCAAATTCACGTTCGGGTCAGTTTTTGTCATGCCGGCAGCGTGACATTGAGCGCAAGCCGAATTAAACAGGCGTTTGCCTTGCTGAACTTGTTTGAGGCTCAGCACTACCGGAGCACCCTTGTCATTCAAAGTCACAGTGCGAAGTTCAGGACTCAGTTCGACAGCCATCGCACTGCTGACAAATAACTGAAAGCTCAAGAATACAGCGGTCAGAGCAATGAAATATCTTTTAAGCATGGTTCTCCTTAAAAAAATCCGGCAAATTATTGAACGCTAAGAGATCGTACCTGGCAAACAGATGTTTGTTCAAAATTCCCTGATTCTGCAACAACTGGCGAAAGTTTGTGCAGCCATACCTTTAAAGGTAGAGGAATTTTGCGAGCTAATCTGCGAGAAGTTTTGAATCGCGCCTTTTTTCGAGAGTGGACATAATTGCCTTAACATCCTCCAAAGCCAAACGGGTTTGAGGGTGCTTGTAGGCAATTTCCAACTCATCGCACAAGCGGATCACGTCTTCAACAGGGACGTTGAAGTCCTCTGCTATTTCTGCGATGGACAGGTCTGCAAAACCCATAATTTTTAGGTCGCTGACAGGTCAAAATTGAGTTGACGGCTATTAACTGAAAGCCGGACAATTTTAGAAAGCGCTGTTAGCTTGTTCTGTTAGTTTGTTCTGAGATTTTGTTTGATCTATCGCAAGCTAACTAACCGCTAACTGCTACTAGGCATTTTTGCCCAGCCAAACTCCAGGGCCAATCAACTTCCGATCAATATCATCCCACTGCTGCGTCGTTATTACCAATAGGACTTGCGCGGATGGGGCTCAAAACCCGGTGTCTGCGTGAACGTCTCGTTACCAAACTCAATATTGTTGGTAGAAGCCGGGTTTTTCGCCATTCCTTAGCAATTTCCCTCTGTGCCCCGGACTCACCAACAGACAATCATCCGGCGCAGCAGCTTAGGGAGAAAGTTTGAAAGCGTGAGTCTGCGTGGGCAAAGCGTGGTTATCGCTGGCTTCTAGGGCGGGGAATTCCGAGCCGGCCAAGAAAGGCTGGGGCTGGTGGAGGCTGATGAGTTGACCGAGAGTTTTCTTTAATTGAGTTCGGGGTACAATCAAGTCTACAAAACCGTGCGCGAAGGAGTATTCGGAAGTTTGATAATTTTCCGGCAGCTTTTCGCGCAGAGTTTGCTCGATTACCCGGCCGCCCGTAAAGGCCACAGTAGCTTTTGGCTCTGCAATTATAATGTCTCCCAGCATGGCAAAACTGGCGGTGACGCCGCCGGTGGTCGGGTGGGTCAAAATCGGGATGTAAAGCAGTCTCGCTTCCCGGTGGCGTTCCAGAGCCCCGGAAATTTTAGCCATTTGCATCAAGCTGAGCATTCCTTCTTGCATTCTTGCACCACCGGAAGCGCAGACAATGATCACGGACAAGCGTTCCCGCGTGGCGTGTTCGATGAGGCGAGTTAGCTTTTCTCCGACAACTGAGCCCATGCTGCCGCCGATGAACTGAAATTCCATGACTCCGAGGGCGACTGGCAAATTTTCTAGTTTGCCGATGCCTGTTTCTACGGCGTCTAGGTGGCCTGTTTTTTCTTGAAATTCTCGGAGTCGATCGCTATATTTTTTTCGATCGCGAAATTTCAGGGGATCGGTGGCGTGCAGTCCTTCGTTAAGGGGTACCCAGGTATTGGGATCGATCAACTGCTCGATGCGATCGTCACTGTAAACTCTGATATGATGCCCGCATTCCAAGCAAACCATTTGATTTGCTCGCAGGTCTTTGGTATAACTGAGGGCACCGCAAGCTTCGCATTTATTCCAAAGTCCGTCCGCAATTTCTCGTTCCGGCCGTTCTTGGGAGTTCGGTACTGATTTTCGTCGATTTGCAAACCAATCAAATAGAGACATTAAAACTTGGTAATTGGTAATTGGTAATTGGTAATTGGTAATTAGTAATTGTTAGTTGTTAGTTGCTAGTTGTCAATTGTTAGTTGTTCAGTGACTAATGGCTAATGACTAATGACTAATCACCAGATTCGGGCTCATCTTCAACTGGACTGATGAGGAGCGATGCTGTTCGCTGGTGTTCTGGAAGAACTTGCAGGGCTGTAGCACTTCCAGCCCCCAAATAAGATGCTATGCCCAAGTCTACAATCCGGGCCGGGATTTCATGAGCAGCTAGGAGCTGCTGCATTAATTCCGCTTCCCAACGAAAGCTAGTAGTTGTAAGTGTAATCCAAGACACGGAACAATTTTACCAATTTTTGAGACAATATTATGTTCGCTCGCGCCTGACTACCTGCCGATCAGAAACTAAAATTCGGGAAAAACAACTCCAAGTAAGTAGATAAGATCGCTTCCCCCCACAGAGCAGTAATTGCTGCACCGAGAGCCAGAAACGGGCCGAAAGGCATCGGTTGACGCCGATCGAGCAAGCCGAGGGCGATCGCCCCGCCACCGGCAAAAGCCCCAGCTAAACAGGCGATGAATCCCGCTAGCAGCAAGTATTTCCAGCCCAGCCAAGCTCCCATCAAGGCGGCCAATTTGGTATCTCCGGCGCCCATAGCATTCTGCCCCAGTCCGATCGTCCCGGCGAGTCCAATCGCGTCAAACAGCCACAACCCGACAACTGCTCCCGCGATCCCGTCGAGTACCAGATAGTGTACCGAGTCGATCGAACTAAATGTCGGCCACCAACCTTTCGCCATTTGGAAAACCAATCCGACCACCAAACCCGATCGAGTTAAAGAATTAGGCAAAGTCATTGTATCGCAATCAATCAAAGACAAAGCCAACAGCCAGCTAAACAAAGCCCAAAAACCAAGAGTTTGCACTGTTACGCCAAACCGCCAGAAGATTAACAAAAACAGCAAACCCGTAGCTGCTTCCACCAGCGGATAGCGGGCAGAAATCCGACTGCGGCAGTGATTGCAGCGTCCCCGCAGCCACAGCCAACCGAAAACAGGTATATTTTCGTAATTTCTGAGTTGATTTAAACATTTGGGACAGCGAGAAGGAGGGTGGATCACCGACAAACCCGCAGGCAACCGATAGACTACCACATTTAGAAAACTGCCAATAGCCGAGCCAAAAATAAAGACGATCGCCGTGACAAGGCAATTAAAGATAATTTCCATTAATTTGTCTGTTGTCTGTTGAAAGTTGACTGTTGTCTGTTGTCTGTTGACTGTGGTTATTTATTAATTGTTAGATTGTGTTCGGTCAATTACCCATAAGGTTTGTAGTAGGGACTTTAGTCAAGAGTCAAATTCTGAGGACTAAAGCCCTCACTACAAACCTATTTTTTGACAATCGTTCGAGCAAACATAAATATTAGTTGTCAATTTCCAACTCGCAATGCCCAATGCCCAATGCCCAATGCCCAATGCCCAATGCCCAATTACCAATTAATACATTTGAGATTCAATTTCGTCAAAAGTAACAAAACGTTCACCGGGCAACAAAACGGGCTGCGAAGCAAAAATTACCTGGCCTCGATCGCTTCCTTGACTGACAACTACACCGGCCGGACGCTGCATCTGGTCGGAATGCACTTTTAGATACATACCATAGGCCGAGCGAGCAGCTCGGATCAAATCGGGAGCTAGCAAACTGTGACTTTTGGAAGTTTCTATCGTGGGTTCTGGGTTGGGTTGGTATGGGTTCACTGGAAACTTATCATAATGGTATTAAGTCGAGCTATTGGTGTTGCCTCTAGAGCGATCGAACTTACCTTATTTTTTAAGAATAGACTAGGTGGAAATTATTAATAGATTAACCTACAATCCTCCCTTAGCTGCGCTCGAACTGCGGCTGCGATCGCTCCTTTCCGCTCAACTGTACGCTGCTGCGTGGGTAGATCCGTCCCCCGCAACGCTAATGGGAGTTTTCGATCACCTGCGAACTCTGCGCTACATCCTCCACGACTACGTGCCCCGGCCCGTGTCCGAATTTCCGCCCAACCCGGGCGAGGTGCGCTACCAGTGGCAAACAGGCACCTTGCTGTTCACCGATTTGGAAGGGTTTACGTCGCTGTTGGAAGCGAACGCGGCCCAAGGGCGCAAGGGAGCTGAAACGTTGCTGGGCGTAATTAACGACTATTTTGCCTCAATGATTGAAATTGTCAGCAAATCGGGCGGGGATTTGCTGGAGTTTACCGGAGATGCGATGCTGGTGCAGTTTCTGTCAGGAATTCACCAAGAGGATACAGCCAGGGCGGTGCGGGCTGGTTTGCGGATGCAGCGGGCGATGGCGGAATTTGCGAATATTGAAACGGCGCGGGGTGTTTTGTCTTTGAAGATGCGAGTGGGCATCCACTGCGGTCGCTACATTAGTGCTGACATCGGTACCCCGCAGCGGATGGCTCACGTACTGCTGGGACATTCAGTTCAGCAAGCCAAGCAAACTGAGGGTTCTGGGAGTGTGGGGCGGGTATGTGTGACTGAAACTGCTAGAGAGTCTTTGGGAGAGCAATTTCGCTTTGAACCCGGGAAACAGGGTTATTTTTTGGTGGCGGACGATTTCACGGACGATCGACTCGGAGAGTATGATATCACTTTGACTGGGCGGCGGATGCCGAGTTCGGTATTGCTCGATCGCAGCGTTTCGGGTTTGGTAAAAGAAATCGGGGAAGCTGTGAATCGGCTTGAACCCCTTGCTAGTTATATTCCCAAAACGATCCTGAGACTGCTGGTTGAAAATGCCGATCGGCGCAAAATACCGCCGGATTTTCCTGAACCGACGGTGATGTTTGTCAACTTGATCGGTTTACCGGAGTCTGTGGAGAAAGCTTCGGCGGAGGAAGAAGTCAATCTCGTAGTGGGTTATTCTCGGGTGTTTGCGTCGATCGATGCTGTAGTGTCAGCTAAAGGTGGCGTGTTGCAAAAAGTAACGGCGCACTTAGACGGTTCGGATATGCTGATTTATTTTGGTGTGCCCGACGCTCACACGGATGACGCCAGCCGGGCGGCTAGTGCGGCGATTGCGATCCGAGATATCATTGCAGGTTTGCCTCTGGTAATTATCGCGGGTGAAGAAGTAAAAGTAAGCTGTCAAATTGGGCTGTCCCGGGGGCCGGTGTTTGCTGCTGAGGTTGGGGAACCGCGAGGGCGCAGGGAGTTTAATATCCTCGGCGATACGGTGAATACGGCGGCTCGGTTGATGAGCAAGGCGGGGGAAAACCAAATTTTGATTGGTGAAAGGGTGTGTGAGTCGATCGAGCTAAACTTCATTTGCGAGGCTTTGGGATCTGTTGCTCTGAAGGGGAAATCTGCTCAAACTCCGATTTTTGCTTTGCACAGTGCAAAAGGGGAGAAAGGAAAAGGGGGCGTTTAAATAACTTTGCTGGGCAATAGTTGTACAGGTTTTATGGTTCACAAAGGCAAGTACAGCACAACTGCTTTCCACTGTGACTACTAAATGTTATTTTTATAATTTTTTACGATACATCACAATCAAAACCGCCACTTCGTCAGATCGGTTCCGGTTGCATCGGAATGATTTAACCGCAGAGAACGCAAAGAACGCAGAGGGAAATCGCAGAGAGATGAATAATTCCCATGAAGGGCGGAATTAATATCACTCGCATAGACTAAACTCCGAGCGATACTTCACCGTTCCGCTGCAATCCTGCAAAGCTCCACTTTCTAACTCCAAAACCATAAAAGCTTCCTCGGGCACATCATATTCACATTTCAAGCTCTTTCTGCTAGCAGGAATGAAGCCAAAACGCGAATAGAAATCTGGATGACCAAGCACAACCACTGCGTGAAATCCCGATCGCCTGCACTCTTCTAAACCGTGCTGGATCAGCAGCGTTCCTATACCTTGGCGCTGATATTCGGGAATAACTGCGACTGGTGCCAACCCCAGAATCGACAAATTGCTAGAACATTTTCCTTCGACGACAACCGGACTGAAGAAAATGTGTCCGACAATGCGATCGGATGGTAAGGCAACGAAGGAAAATGTAGATGCAATTCCCCGCAATCTATCGACTAAGTTGGCCTCATTTTCTCGCCCGAATGCCGCAATATTAACTTGGCGAACAGCTTCTAAATCTTCTGGCTTTTCGGTACGGATATACATAACTTAGATTAATGGTTTGGTGGCCGATCGGGCCGACGAAATGCTACAGAAACTGTTTCTATCTTTCGATCGTGATCTTAATCAAATTCTAGCGCCCCTGAAGTTTTTTACTCTTTTGAAGCTATGTACTTTTGGCAACCAATGATGCAACCACTGACAGATTACTGCCAAATCGCCGCCCTAGTCGAGCGCTTCCAATTTTCATCCGAGACGCCGAACTGCTTAACTGTTATTATTGCGGCACAAGCTGACCGGAAGACAATCGTTTAATGCCCTCCATCGCCGTAGTTTCTCCGGCTTTGTCACCGCCATCACGAGCAATTTTTAAAGCTCCCTCGTAGGATTCGAGAGCTTTAGCAGATTGACCGAGACTTTCATGAATTGCGCCCATGTTGTTGAGCAAGCGTCCGATACTTGTCTTGTCGCCGATTGCTTCTAACATCGGTATTGCTTGCTGAAAATAGATCAGCGCTTGAGTATCTTTGCCGAGTTTGCGAGAGGTAAGTGCCATGTTGTTGAGGAGGCGACCGACGCCAGCCCTGTCTCCGATTTCCCGACGAATTGCTAAAGCTTGGTGGTAAAATTCCATCGCTCTATTAAAGTCGCCGATGTTATAGTAAACGCCGCCCATGTTATTGAGGGTACGGCCTAAATCGCGGCGATCGCCCTCAACAGTGCGAATCGTGCGCGCTTGCTGGTAAAATTCGATCGCCTTGGCGTAATTGACCTGTTCTGCGTACACGGCCGCGATGTTGTGGAGGGATTCTCCAATTTCAATTTGGTCGTTGGCACTTTTGGCAAGTTCCAAAGCTTCTTGGTGCAGTTTCATCGCTTCGGAAAAATTGTCCCCAATCCGGTTGACGAAACCGATGAGATTGAGAGTGCGCGCGATACGAGGCCCTTCGCTGATTTCTCGGTGAATGACTAAAGCTTGCCCCAAAACTTCCAAAGCTTTGGGCCTCAAACCCATTTCGCCATAAACTTCCCCCATATTGTTGAGGGTTTCTCCGATTCCCGGTTTGTCGCCGAGTTGCTTGCGAATTGCCAAAACTTGCTCAAAAGTCTGGATAGCTTCTTGAAACAAACCCTCGCGGTGCTGTTTTACTCCTGTTTCAAAGAGTTCGTCTGCTTGCGTTTTGGGGTCAGTTGCCTGAGCGAGTGAAGCGAAGCTATCGCGTAGGGAATCGCTCGCTTGGACGCGCCTGGCATTGATGGTTGGGGGATAAGCCCAAGCGTCTGAAATTGCTAGCAAGCTGAGTGCGGGCGATAAGACAATACTGATAGCTGTGATATAGCTGAAGTGGTAAGAGCGGCTGTGCACCGATCGAGTCCTCCAAGAGCCAAGTTATACCTATTAAGATAGAGCTCTTTGGGGTGTTCCTGCCGATTTTTTTTTCAGTCGCTAGGTTCTAACTGGGTTTTTGTCTTGCCTGAGTGTCAGAATCAGCGGCATATTGTTGAGAGCGGATATGACAGCAAAGTTTTTGCTGGGTGCAAGCGATGCTTTTTCATGACTACGCAAGATGATGTCCTGTTGGTCAAGTGTGATCCAAGCAATTCCTGACAAAACTTGAATTTCTTGATGAGTTTGAGGCAATCTGTATACCTCGTTTTCCATCAGAATAATGCGATCGGGCGCTGCACATTCGGAAGATATTTGAAGCATAGCATCTCCTACTGGGTAATTGGTAATTGGTAATTGGTAATTGCTAATTGGCAATTGCTAATCGAGGACTGTATGTCACTTCATTTCCACGCAAGCCACACACTACTATTGGCAATAACGCCGATCGATCCAAGCGCGCATTTCATCATCCGTCGCCACGCAGGTAGAACGACCCGTCGCCCGATCGCAACCGTGCCACCAAGTGTTACCATAGCGATCGCACGCCTGCCAAATTCTCAGTTCGTCATCACCAGAAATGAGGTAGAGCAAAAACTGCCCAATTTGATTTATAGCTGAAAAAAGAGATTTCCCTTTCGGTTTTTCGGATGGTTTAGCTCGATCGGCACTAGAAAAAAACCTCATTCTTCGGGAGTCTATCCGATTTTTGTAAGTAGACATAGCCAACACCTTAAAGTGAGAACTCCTACAAAAGTTGCACAAAAAAAAATACAAATAATAGCTTTTAACTGCAATATTTTCATCGCAATTACAGCACAATATTGTTGTCGTGCAAGTCCTGTAAAAGTCTATCTGTTACCTGATAAATTAACCTTAACTCTGGGGCAATTGACAATCAAAGCATTGCTTGCATAGGTTGTATGAATAAAATCGATAGATCGAAGCCCTTGTGACAATTTGGGTACTACTGGCACAAACGCTATGAACGAAATCAATACGCGGCGGATGAAACTCTCTCAGATTCAAGCTTTGATAGCTGTAGCAGACTGTGAAAACTTTAGCGAGGCGGCTTTGCAATTGGAACTGTCCCAATCCGCCGTCAGCCACGCCATCGCCTCTTTAGAAACAGAATTGGGAGTGCAACTGTTCCACCGGGGGCGACACGGTGCTCAACTGACGCCAGTCGGGGAAAGGGTAGTGAGTCACGGGCGTCAAATAGCCTGCGCCTTAGAAATGATGGTCAAAGAAGCGGATTTAGAAAAAGGTTTGCAGGGAGGCCAGGTACGGATAGTTACTTTTCGGAGTGTCGCAACTCATATCCTACCGGGTATTATTGCTAAATTTCGCAGTTGCTTTCCCAAAATTGCCGTCAGCATTACCGAAGTTTATTATACCCAAGCTGTGGAAGAAGCTTTGCGATCGGGCAAAGCAGACATCGGCTTTCTCTCTCTTCCCATCTCCGATGAATTTGAAACGAGGGAAATTTTGCGGGATAAATATGTTGTGTTGCTGCCGCCAACTGCCAAATTGTCCAGTGATAAGATTACCTGGAAAGAATTAGCAAATTATCCGCTGATTTTGCAGCCGGCAGAAAATGCTTGTTCTATACCGCTTCGCAAATATTTGATTACTTCGGGGTTGCCCTTAAATATCGGTTACGAGCTCAGCGAAGATTCAACTATTGTCAGCATGGTGATGCAAGGTTTGGGTGCAGCAATTCTGCCGCGTTTGGCTGCTGAACCGATACCACCTTCGGTGAAAGTTTGTAGTTTGCCTGTTGCTTTTGAAAGGGTAATTGGGGTCGCTGTTTTGAGGGATGCCCTGTTAGTCCCGGCCGTGTTTGCGTTTTTGGATGTAGTTACAAGTGCGGCAGAGGTTGATAGTGAGGGCGAGTTTGCAATTAATCCTTCGTAACTGGTTCCCAGGCTGTGCAAAACAACGCAAATATTAGGCTTTTTTAATAACAGGCAAGATGGCTTTTCCACAACTAACAAATTATTGCTTGTGGAACTGAACAGGCAAGATGCCGGTTCCACCATTAACAAAATTCTTGCTTGTGGAACGGGCATCTTGCCCGTTCTTAAAATGAGTCAACGAATTCTATTTGATCTTATCGGCTCTTTGCCGCAAAATAAATTCAGCTAGTGCTAAATCTACGGGCGTTGTGACTTTCAAATTCGTCTCTTCTCCCTCCACAATTTGCACTGGTAAACCGCATTTTTCAAACAAAGCTGCATCGTCGGTAACTTCCCAACCTTTCTGTCGCCCTTCTTCGTGACACTGCTTTAACAATTTCACTTCAAATCCTTGGGGAGTCTGGGCCGCCCACAAATTGCTTCTGTCTGGGGTGTCTCGCACGATCCGACGCTCATCTACGACCTTAATCGTATCCTTGACCGGGACGGCTACAATCAAGCCTGGACAGGTCAAGAGAACCTCGGCAGATCGATCGAACAATTCAGCAGTTGCCAAACACCTGGCGCCGTCGTGAATCAACACTCGATCGGCATTGGGGGGCAAAGCCTGCAAACCGTTGTAAACTGACTCTTGCCTGGTGGCGCCACCTTGAATCAGTTCCACGGGCTTAACCAAAGATAAATCGCTCAGAATTGCTTTAAAATCAGGAAAATCGTCTGGCTGGCCCATGATGCCAATCCAGCTAATGTGCTGCGAAGCTTCAGCAGCAGCCAAAGTCCAACTCAGCAAAGGTTTTGCCAGCAAAGTCAGCAGCAGTTTGTTCCGCTGACTCCCCATCCGTCGCCCCGAACCTGCTGCAGGAATTAATAAGTGCATTTACTAACCGTTTTTAACCCAACTAGATATATATAATAAGAGCGTCCTGTACTTTTGAGTCAGTTGTTTAGCTGTCAGCCAGTAGCTTTTAAGGTCTAGAAATACTATAAGCTGATAGTTGAGAGCCGATCTCTGAGAGCTACCTCGATCAATAATAGCCCGATCGTTTATGATGCGAATACTAGCACTTGTCCCTGGCGGGATTGGCGACCAAATTTTATTTTTCCCCACTCTTGATGACCTCAAGCAGTCTTATCCCGACGCGCAAATTGATGTCATCGTGGAACCGAGGGCAAAGGGTGCTTACCGAGTCTGCAAATCCGTCAAAGAAGTCTTGACGTACAATTTCAAAGACCGCAACGCTATGGCAGATTTGGGCAATTTACTGGGCGTAATTCGCGATCGCGAATACGAAGCAGTTATTTCCCTCGGCCAGCGGTGGACTGTAGGGCTGCTGCTGTGGCTGACCGGCATTCCGCAGAGAGTTGGCTATTCGGGAACCAATGGCGCTCGATTTCTCACCGCTGCGATACCGCTGAAAACTGAACAGTACGCGGCTTCAATGTACCACGATTTGCTGCAAGGATTTAACATTACAAATCCTTGTCCGGCGATCGCAATTAATGTACCAAAACAGGACATTCAGTGGGCGGAAGCCGAACAGCAGCGGTTGGGCGTAAAAGAAAGCGGTTACATTCTAATTCACGGCGGTTCGAGTCAATTAGCTGTGTCTAAAGGTATTGACAAAATTTACCCTACAGACAACTGGAAGCAAATAATTGAAGATTGTCAGCAGCGGCAGCCGAATTTGCCTGTTGTTGTTGTGAAAGGCCCCGAAGATGCAGACTTCGTGAAAAAGTTAGTCGAGTCATGTCCAAATGTAAAAGTTATCTCGCCGGATGATGTCGGCAAGTTGGCTGCCACTATTGCTGCTGCTAATTTGATGATATGTACTGACAGTGCGCCGATGCACTTAGCTGTGGCGGTTCAAACTTATACAATAGCTTTGTTTGGCCCGACTGAACCGGCGAAATTGTTGCCAAAGAGCGATCGATTTTTGGGCATTAAATCTCCTACTGGCAAAATGGCAGACATCTCTCCTCAAGATGTTTTGAAGAAGGTTTGGGGCGGCTAAGAACAAAAGTTCGTAGTAAGGACTTTTAGCTGGTTTCCAGGCTCTGCCTGGGAACCACTATCTAGAGGCTCTGCCTCGCTGCTTGTGTGCGCTTCACAGGAGCCAGAGCCGGGGGACGAGGAAAGAAGTGGGGGAGCTAAAACTCAATGTTAGTCTTCCAAATCATCCATCATCTGCTGCAATTCCTTCTTCTTTTGCTTGGCAAACTCAACGCTGCCCAAACTTGTCAACAATCCGCCCGAAGCAGTGAGAGTAGCCTCTGGTATTTTGTCACAAAATAGAAGTCCGATACCTCCGAAAGTAACCATTGCGGATGCGGCGGTGACAAAAAGGGCAAGATTGTAGCTTTGGCGAACTTGTCGCAACCATTCTCGCAGGATTTCGTTCTTAATTTCGCTATAATCTTCAGCAGGTTGCGAGTCTCCGAATAAGTTAAAATTCATAACTGTTTCCTCTCCTAAATACGGATAATTTTTTGTTTCTACAATTACTCTACCGAAGCAAACAGCGAGAGTCTAGGGCTTATAGGGCGAGTTTTAATTTGCGATATGCCCTAATTTTTGGGGCAGATAGGGCAGGAGATTAAAACCTATCTGCCCTAGACAGACACAAATATTTAAATATAGAATGTGAGTGCGAGCGGAGTTACGGATGAATAATAATGAAATCTCGCTCCCGCTAGCCCCAATGCTGTTTCATTCCCCCGAAATCCGCCAGGAAATTCATTTCCCGGCTAATAGCAGAAGTCGGTTGCAACCGACTAAAATACTAATTTATAGTCGTCTTGAGACGACTTTCGCTATGAGACAGGGGTTTCAACCCCTGTCGGACTGTCGGATCATCGAATTATCGAATTAACTGACAAACTAACAACCATACCTAACAAATTACTATGCGCCAATCCGATACAGTTCAATTGAGTGAAACTGGAAAACGCCAGCTCAGAGAATCATACCAGGAAGCTGGACTAACGATAGCAGAACTAGGGAGAAAAGCTAATGTTTGCGAGGACACAATTAAGCGCTTACTTGGTACAAAAAAATGCCCCAATGGCGTGGGAAGAGAGGCAGTAACTAATATTGCTAAAGCATTAGGAATAGAACCGACAGATATAGTCGATCCAAAAAATTGGTATGCCAAAAATTCGCTGCCGCCAGAGTTTGAATCACTTATAGCAGAAAAAATTAAAATCTTTTGCGGCCGACGATTTGTTTTTAAGGCTTTTCAGGACTTTATCAAGGAAAATCCTCACGGTTATTTTACAATCATCGGGGATGCGGGAATGGGCAAAAGTTCGATCGTTGCCAAATACGTCTCCGAACATAAATCTCCCTGCTATTTCAATATTCTCGTCGAACGCCGCAACAGACCAGAATTGTTTTTGAAGAGCATTCGCCAGCAATTAATTGACCGCTATCAATTGCCAAATTCAGCAGATGCAGATTTACCGACGTTACTGGCAAAGGTGGCGGGAAAACTCACTGCTGGCGAACGTTTGGTAATTGCAGTTGATGCACTGGATGAAGTCGAACAAGAACCGGGAGAAAATCTTTTACATTTACCGACAACTCTGCCAGATAACGTTTATTTCCTGCTGACTAGGCGACCTTATCACCTCGGTAAAAAGCGACTGTCTGTATCTCCGGGAGTTCCGGTCAAAGAATTAGATTTGAGAGATGACCAGTATGTCAATTTTAATCAAGATGATATCAAAGAGTATATTATTTTTGTTATAAATGCCGATTCTGACTATAAGGAGGGACTGAGAAACTGGATTCAAGAGCGGGGCATTCTTGATGCAAGTTTTGTCGAACAATTGGCCAACAAGAGCGAAAAAAATTTTATGTATTTGCGCTATGTTTTGCCAGCAATTGCTAATGGCGATTACAATGACTGGAGTTTAACGCAATTGCCATACGGGCTGCAAGAGTATTATCAAAATCATTGGGTGCGGATGGGGTTGGAAGCTAACCCTGGGCAATTGATGGAGATTGTCTTGTATATTTTACTAGAAATCAAAACTGCGATTCCCTGCGAGATGATTGCTGGAATTGCCGATGTGGATGAATGTGATGTGAAAGCAGTTTTAGATGAGTGGGTGGAGTATTTGAAAAAGCAGAATGTAGACGGAGACACCTGCTACACGATCTATCATGCTAGTTTCTTTGACTTTCTGAAAGCCAAACGGGAGATGGATTCAAAGCGGAAGATATTTAAGGAAGTAAATCAAAGGATTGCTGAGTATTTAGAAAAGAGGATGGCGTGAGATGAGAGAATTTGCTGATAAGTTTGCGGGCGAAAAACTTTACTGTCAAAGTGCTTATCTGGGCTTGCCACTCAATTATGTCAACTATGGAAATCTAGAAAAATATTATCAAATACTGACTGATTTTAATTTTATGATAACCAAACTTCAGCATCCTGATTTTGGGGTGCAGGTACTTATTGATGACTTCAATTTGGTTGACGATTCAGAAGCATTAAGTCACCCAGGGTACAACCCAGAAAAAGTGAAAACGGTGAACTTGATTCGAGCTGTACTGTGGATGTCAGCAGATATTTTGGAGCGAGATAAGACCCAACTAGCCGCGCAATTGTTAGGGCGCTTACTTTACTTTGAAATACCAGAGATTCAGGCAATACTAGAGGTAGCAAAGCTGTGGAAAGCAGTACCTTGGTTGCGTCCTTTGACACCCTGTATCACTCCCCCTGGCAGCGGACTGCTGCGTACCCTCGAAGGTCACAGCGAGTCGGTAAATGCAGTCGCCGTGACTCCTGATGGCAAGCGGGCGATTT
>NZ_JAUBRM010000035.1:0-54189 GCF_036701905.1 Microcoleus sp. MON2_D5 | reverse complement strand
CTGGTTCAAATGACGAAACGCTCAAAATCTGGGATTTAACCACTGGAAAGGAACAGTTTACTCTCAAAGGTCACAGCAAATCGGTAAATGCAGTCGCCGTGACTCCTGATGGCAAGCGGGCGATTTCTGGTTCAAATGACGAAACGCTCAAAATCTGGGATTTAACCACTGGAAAGGAACAGTTTACTCTCAAAGGTCACAGCGACTCGGTAAATACAGTAGCCGTGACTCCTGATGGCAAGCGGGCGATTTCTGGTTCGTGGAGTAACAGCATCAAAGTTTGGGATTTAACAACTGGAAAGGAACTGTTTACTCTTAAAGGCCACAGCTACTCAGTAAATGCAATAGTCGTCACTACTGATGGGAAACGGGTAATTTCTGGTTCCTGGGACAAAACCCTCAAAGTCTGGGATTTAACAACTGGAAAGGAACTGTTTACTCTTAAAGGCCACAGCTACTCGGTAAATGCAATAGCCGTGACTCCTGATGGCAAGCGGGCGATTTCTGGTTCCTGGGACAAAAATCTCAAAGTGTGGGATTTAACCCCTGGACAAGAACTGTTTACTCTCAACGGTCATAGCGACTCGGTAAATTTAGTAGCCGTCACTCCTGATGGCAAGCAGGCGATTTCTGGTTCAGATGACAAAACCCTCAAAGTCTGGGATTTAACCACTCGAAAGGAACAGTTTACTCTCAAAGGTCACAGCTACTCGGTAAATGCAGTCGCCGTGACTCCTGATGGCAAGCGGGCGATTTATGGTTTAGATGACAAAACCCTCAAAGTCTGGGATTTAACAACTGGAAAAGAACTGTTTACTCTTAAAGGTCACAGCTACTCGGTAAATGCAATAGCCGTGACTCCTGATGGCAAGCGGGCGATTTCTGGTTCCGATGATAAAACCCTCAAAATCTGGGATTTAACCACTGGAAAGGAACAGTTTACTCTCAAAGGTCACAGCAATTGGGTAACAGCAGTAGCCGTGACTCCTGATGGCAAGCGGGCGATTTCTGTTTCCTTAGACAATATACTCAAAGTCTGGGATTTAACCACTGGAAAGGAACTATTTCCTCCCGAAGAAGGTGATAGGAGTTGGATAAAAACAGTAGCTGTCACTCCTGATGGCAAGCGGGCGATTTCTGGTTCAGATGATAAAACCCTCAAAGTCTGGGATTTAACCACTGGAAAGGAACTATTTACTTTAAAAGGTCACACCTACTCGGTAAAAGTAGTAGCCATCAGCAGTTATGGCAAGCGGGCAATTTCTGGTTCCTTAGATAATATCTTCAAAGTCTGGGATTTAACAACCGGAAAGCAACTGTTTACTCTCAAAAGTCACAGCAATTCGGTAAAAGCAGTAGCCATCAATGCTGATGGCAAGCGTGTGATTTTTGGTTCAAACAATACTATCAAACTCTGGGATTTGTCGAGTGGAAAGGTTATTGCCAGTTTCACGGCTGAAAGCCCGATCGCCTCTTGCACCATCGCACCCGATGGAGTCACAATTGTCGCAGGCGACACATCCGGCCGCGTATATTTCCTGCGGCTAGAAGGGGTGGAGGAACTAACATGAATTCTTCACCTCTCTCAACTCCCATCTCTACCACTGCTTACCCAAAAGAATTTCAGCAACTCCTGCGAGAAAAAACCGAGAATTTTGCAGGCCGCAAGTTTGTTTTTTCTGCCATTTCCGACTTTCTCAACTCCCACAGCCGCGGTTATTTCACAATTGTCGGCACTCCCGGCTGCGGCAAAAGTTCCATCCTCGCTCAATATGTCAGGGCCCATCCTCGCAGTATCTATTACAACGCTGCAGTTGAAGGCAAAAATCGAGCTGAAGATTTTCTCGCTTCTGTCTGCACTCAACTGATTGACAAATACCTTGCCGCTAATGGGGAAACATCCGAAATCCTAAAGCTCAAATCTCAACTTCAAAATCTTGAATCCGATGATGGGAGTTGGTTTCTGTCTTTGTTGCTTCAGCAAATTAGCGATAAATTAGCCGATCGCCAAAAGTTGATAATAGTCATTGATTCTGTAGACGCGATCGCCCGCACCAGTCAGCCTCCCAGCACAAATCTGTTTTATCTGCCGAGATATTTGGGCGATCGTACTTATTTTATCCTCGCCCGCCGCCCGTTTTTGAGAGAGAAATCCGGTTTGTTAATTGAAACGCCCTCTCAAACCCTCGATTTAAGAGATTATCCCGCCCAAAATCGGGAGGATGCGCTGAACTACATTCAGCAATACCTATCAACCGCACCGGATTTAACTGCACCGGAATTGGATCAACAACTCGCAACTGTCAGCGAAGACAATTTCATGTATCTGAGTCAGATGTTACCTGCCATTAACGAGAATTCACACCCCGATGCTAATCTGGGGGAATCCTCAGTTGTCTCTGAACTCCCTCCCGGTTTAGCAGCGTATTATCAAAACCACTGGCTGCGGATGAGAGGTGATGGCTTATCGGCGATCGAGTTGTCTGTGCTGAATGTTTTGGTACAATCAACAGCAAGTTTATCTGTAAGTGCGATATCCAATATAATTGATGAGGATGAATACGATGTTGAAAAAGCGTTAGACAATTGGATCGAGTTCTTAACTAAACAAGAAATTGGAGGAGAAATTTGCTATAGCTTGTATCATAATAGTTTCCGCGAATGGTTAGGCAAACAATCTATTTTAGAATGATGATCGTACCTAGATTTTCGCTGTGCCAGCCTATAGTCTTCCTTGTCCAGTCTTCCCGATCCCCCCTAACCCCCCTTAATAAGGGGGGGACAAGAGTAGTCAAAGTCCCAAGCGGAAAAAGAGGAGGACTGGAACACTCAAAGTCCCCCTTATTAAGGGGGATTTAGGGGGATCTAGACTCGACTATAAACGATAGATACAAAGGTTTTTAGGCTTAAGTTAACACCAACGAACACTGCCGCATCCTCACCCTAAACCCAATTTTCAAGCAACAATACAACCATGAAACGAGCAGTATTTCTTGACAGAGATGGCGTTCTCAATATCGAAGCCGGTTACATTCACAAAGTAGAAGATTTGCATTTAATCCCCGGAGTCGCCCAAGCTGTACGCCGTTTAAATGACCAACAAATATTTTGCTGTTTGGTTTCCAATCAATCCGGCCCGGCGAGGGGTTATTATCCGGTTAGCCACGTAGAAGCTTTGCACAAACGCCTCTGTCAGCTATTAGAAAATGAAGCAGCAGCCAAGTTAGATGCTCTTTATTACTGTCCTTATTTAAGCGAAGCCGAAGGCGGAACCAACCCAGAATTTACGCGGTATACAACGTGGCGAAAACCAAATACAGGGATGTTGGTAGCGGCGGCTTGGGAACAGGATTTAGATTTGCGAAATAGTTTTATGGTCGGAGATAAAGCCACTGATGTTGATATGGCTCACAATGCCGGCTGTACTGGTATTTTGGTGCAGACTGGTTACGGAGAAAGCGTGTTGAGTGGGGAGTATCAGCACCATACTAAACCGGATTTTATTGCAGCAAATTTAGCCGCGGCGGTGGAGTGGATTTTGCAACACTTTGATTAGTATTTGTAGTGGCATTTAAGTTGTGGGCCGTTGAGTCTTACAGGAAAGTGCTACGTAAGGAAGCGCGACTGTGAAGGTTGTACCGATGCCCATTTTGCTTTCGCAGGCGATCGCACCTCCTTGCAATTCCACAGCTTTTTTAACAATTGTTAATCCCAAACCGTTACCTTTAATCTTCCCAGTATTCTTGCATCGGTAAAACATTTCAAATATTTTCCCTACTTCAGTTTCTGGGATGCCGATACCTTCGTCTCGGATGCGGATAATTAGTAAGGGAGAGTTAATATTGGTAAAGTATGAATTGGAAAAGAAAGAGTGAGGAGACAAGCAGAAAATAGCTTCTTTGTCTCCTTCGCTTGCTGGACGGCATTCCAATTCCAAGGTGACTTGCCCGCCGTTGGGGGAATACTTGATGGCGTTGACGATTAAGTTAGAAATAATGCCGTGCAGCAATTGTTGATCTAACATCGCGCTGGTAACATCGGACGGGATTAATGTTAGTTTGTGTTTGGCTTCATTTCCTAACTGCAATTGATCGAGCAAGTCTTGACAAAATTCGACTAAATTTATCGGTAATGGATTGCATTTGAGTTGGCCTGCTTCTGCTCGACCCATGAACAGCATATCGTCGATTAGCTGGTTCATCTTTTGGGTAGCTGAGTGCACCAGCCGCAGGGTTCTCACTTGGGATTCGTCACTGCTGCGAGTTCGCTCGAGCTTTAGCAGTTCCGCAGAGATTAAAATCGCGTTGAGCGGGTTCCGCAATTCGTGAGCGGCCATTGAAATATACTGGTTTTGGCGGTGCGATTTTTCTTCCATCGACTCTCTGGCTGCTTCCGCAGCTTTGAGAGCTTCTCGCATCTTGGTTTCGATTTCGTGTCTGTGCAGGGCAATCTCGATCGCCACCCGCAAATCATTTTGTTGAAATGGTTTGATAATATAACCGAATGGGTCTGTAAGTTTCGCTCTTTGCAGCGTTTGATCGTCGGCATAAGCTGTTAAAAATACTGTCGGCACATCCCTATTAATTCGGATTTTCTCGGCCGCTGTCACCCCGTCCATGTCACCTTTAAGCACGATATCCATCAACACTAAATCTGGGGGGTTTTCTATTGCTTTTTGAATGGCTTCTTCTCCTGAAGAAACTGTAGCTGTTACTGCATATCCCAGTTTTTTTAATCGACCTGCTATGTCTTGGGCTACAATAACTTCGTCTTCTACAACCAAAACTTTTATAGAGTTCATTTTTACTTAAATGCGCCGCCGATAATTTAACTCTTTAAAAATTAGATTATAGCAGATGCCACACTGACTGTCAATGGCAAGCGTTCCCTCTAATTGGTACGCCAACATTTTTACTAATCGCAATCCTAAAGTTTCACTATTTTCTATATCTAAATCTGCCGGAAATCCGCGACCGTTATCTTGAATAGTTAAATGAAATTGGTGGTCATTGATTTCATGAAATTTAATAGCAATTTCACCTTCTAAACTTAAAACAAAGGCATATTTTAAAGAGTTAGAAACCAGCTCGTTAATAATTAAGCCGCACGGAATGGCTGTTTCTATGTTTAAATAAATTGGGTCAACTTTGAGGTTAAATTGGATGGGAGTGTTCCCACAACCAAAAGATTGATACAAATTAGCAACCAAATTTTCGACGTAGGGGGAAAGGGCGATCTGATCGAGATTTTCGGATTGATAAAGTTGCTCATGAATCAGAGCCATTGAATGGATGCGGGTCTGGCTTTCTTCAAATAAAGTTAGCGTAGCTTCGTCTTCAATGTATTGAGCTTGAAGTTGCAGCAGGCTAGAAATTATCTGCATATTATTTTTGACTCGGTGGTGAATTTCTTTGAGCAATACTTCTTTTTCGCGGAGTGCTGCTTGAATGCGGGCCTCGGTAAATTTGCGATCGCTGATATCTTCAGCAATACCCGCGATGCGGTAAATTTTGCCCGATTCGTCGTAAATGGGAAAAGCTCGATCGCATAACCAGCGCATTGTGCCGTCTGACCGAAAAAACCGATATTCGGTACTGGTGGATTCGCCCTGTAACACTCTCCTAATTGCCTCTTGCAACAAAGGTTTATCCTCGGGATACACCCACTCCATGAATTTTAAGGGCTCGGCATACAATCCTTCGCGACTGCGCGCCCAGATTTGGTCGTAAGCTGGACTCAGATACAATAAATCGGTGAACTCAGCAGAAATTAGCCAGAAGCAATCTTGGCTATTTTCTGCTAACTGGCGGAAGCGTTCTTCACTTTCGCGGATGGTTTTTTCGGCCTGTTTGCCTTCACTTATATCTTCTGCAATGCCAACGATCCGGTAAACTTGACCAGCTTGATTTCTAATCGGAAAAGCCCGATCGCGAATCCAGCGGATTTTGCCGTCCGGCCTGACAATTCTATATTCTATCTCGTCTTCCGACGCAATTCGTCTAGTTAAATTAGCAATAACGCGCTCGCGATCTTCTGGATGGAGGGAATCTGCAAAAAAGCGCCCGTTAGCATACAAATCAGCGCAGCTTCTGCCCCAAATCTTTTCGTAACCCGGACTGATATAAATAATTTCCTGGGGTTGAACGTTTACCATCCAAAACACGCTTTCAATGTTTTCTGCTAGCTGTCGGAACCTTTCTTCGCTTTCTTTCAGCGCTGCTTCGGTTTTTTTGCGATCGCTAATATCGCGCTGGACGCCAAAATACCCGACGATTCGGCCGTGGGAATCGTAAATGCAAATATAGTCGCCTTCCACCCAAATTATATCCCCGTCAAACTTGCGATTGTCATTTTCGATATGAATTCGGCCTTCATCAAAAAATTGCTTGATTATCTCTCTGCAGCCAGTAAAGTTGTGGGAGAATAAAGAGTCAAGCGTGCGGCCAATAAACTGTTCCCTAATACCTCCGTATTGAGCTATCAAAGCATCATTCGCCTTGGTTACCCGCCCGTTAGCAAACACGTAATCCAAAACTTTTTTTTTGTCAACTGTATCGTCCCAGTGCACGGGTTCGTCCAGCATCACAAAGAAAAAGCCATCTAAAGATTGAGAAAAAAACAGTTCTAGCTGTTCCTGGCTTTCCCGCAGAGCTTTTTCGGCGCGCCAGCGAGAGAGAATTTCTTCCTGCAATTGATCGTTTGCGGTTTTCAAGTCTTCAGTGCGCTTTTGATATTTAATTTCTAGCTGATTTTTGATTTCTTCGAGCGCTATTTCTGCCTGTTTTTTTTCGGTAATATCTTGAGTAACGAGCATTCCTGCAAAAATTTCTTCCCGGTCATTTTCGACGGGAGCAACTGTTATTAAATAAACGCGATTTCCGTATTTATATTCAAAAGTATTCTCTTTTCCCGCCAAAGCCGCACGATATTTAGTCTCAAAAAGTTGCCAATCTTCAGGTGGGGATACTTCCCACAAGGTTTTGCCTTCCAACAGTTCTTTAGACAAACCAACTGCTGCCAAACCTTGACCGTCAACCAGAGTATAGCGCAAATCGCGATCGAACAACAACACCGAGCCATTTGGATAATGTTTGATGAGAATTCGGTACATTTCCTGGCTTTTTTCCAGAGATGCGATTAACTGAATGCGATCGCCCTCGGTGATATCGGATTCAGTTGCGGAACCAGAAAAGCCAGCATTTTCGACGGCTTTGAGTTGTGCTTCTAATTTCTGGCACAATTCTCTCTGCTGCTGCAAATCCTCTTCTAGTTGCCGAATTTTTGCTTTTTGCTCTGCTACTAATGCTTCGCAGGTTTCGAGAGGTCGATCGCCCTTTGTAGGATCAATACACATAATGCTTTATGTTTTGCAGTTGCGGACTTGAGCTTTTTCAAGCCAATACTAACAAAGCTCAAGCCTTCCCTGCTAAGTTAATTAGCCAAAGTTTTTCTTAACTTCTTCCTTCCTTCTTCCTTCATTTAGGAACTCCAGCCGTCAAGACTTCATGACAATCCGCTGTCACCAAAACATCATCTTCAATTCTCACGCCAATACCGCGCCATTTTTCAGGAACCTCCGGCTGTCCTTCAACAGGCTTAATATAAGGAGAAATATAAATCCCCGGTTCCACAGTCAGCACTTGTCCTGCCTGCAAAACTTGCGGATTTTCGCCGTACTGATAAACACCCACATCGTGCACGTCCAATCCCAGCCAATGACCAGTGCGGTGCATATAAAATGGCTTGTATTTCTCTTCTTTAATTATCTCTTCAATGTCCCCCACCAAAAGTTTTAAATCCATTAAGCCTTCCACCAAAACGCGCACCGCTGTTTCGTGAATTTTGCTGTAAGGATTTCCGGGATAGACTTGACTAATTGCCTGCAATTGTGCTTGCAAAACTAAGTCATAAATTATCTGTTGTTCGGCTGTAAATTTGCCGCTAACAGGAAAAGTGCGAGTAATATCGGCGTTGTAGTAGCCGCAAGCACAACCGGCATCTATTAGCAGCAAATCGTTTTCCTGCATTTGCCTGTTGTTTTCGATGTAGTGGAGGACGCAGGCATTGTAACCTGATGCAACAATTGAAGGGTAAGCCGGAGTGCAGCCATTTAAGCCAAAAGTATGTTCTATTTCAGCTTGAATTTCATATTCGTATCTGCCCGGTTTGGCGAATTCTTGGGCGCGGTTGTGCGCTGCAACTGAGATATTAGCCGCTTTTCGCATTAATGCTAATTCTGTTTCGCTTTTCACCAGCCGCATCGGGTGTAAAATAATGTTGGAATCTTCGATTGCTGTCGGCCCTGTGCCGCGTTTCGGGTAGGTTGCCATCAAGCGCTGCCAGTGATTGAGGACTGTTTGGTCGAAAGTACGATCGCGCCCGAAGTGATAGTATATGCGATCGGCTTTTTCTAAATATTTCGGCAATTTTTCCGCAAGTTCGGCGATGGGGAAAGCTTCATCCGCGCCGTACAATTCCTTAGCGCCTTCTACTCCGGCGCGATAACCGTGCCAAGTTTCTTTTTCCAAGTCTTTTGGCTGCACAAACAACACAAATTTGTGTTCTTCGTGGTGCGGCGCGAGCACTGCTACCGCCGCAGCTTCGTTGAAACCGGTCAAGTAGAAAAAGTCGCTATCTTGTCGGTAGGCATATTCTACATCGTTGTGCATGACAGCAGCGGGGGCGCTGCGAAATATCGCCGTCCCGCTGCCAATTTTTGCCATTAATTGTTCGCGTCTTTGCCGGTATTCGGTGGGGTTTGTCATCCGATTTTAGATTTTAGATTTTAGATTTTAGAGTGAGTGTAATATTAACACTCGGCGGTTGAAATCGCTGCTTGTCCGACTTGCACCCGCAAGCCCAAGGTTGAAGATATAGGCGAGCGGTTTTTTTTCGGGGTATACTTATTTATTCTATTGTTCTGCGATCGCCAATTTACAAGTATAGTCAACCAGCCGAGATAAAGATGAGTTGCGATCGACTAAAGTCCATCTCGGATCGAAATTAGACCAATTTTCGCCATCTTCGCTAACTCTAACAGTTCTAAACTGTCGCTGCTGGCAGTTAACTTCCATTTGCGCCAACAATTTCTCGTTACTAAACTGTTGAGTTCCTAAAATAGTTCTGACTGGATAAGAAGGAGCACCGGGAATATCCGATTTGTTTAATTCAACGCTGCTGGGGTCGATGCAAATATCTACAAAACATCTTAATTTTTCAGCGCGGGCGCTCAAAGTATTGACACAAACAAAAATAAAAGTTGCTATTAAAAAAAATGACGAATTATTAGTATGTATGGCAAATTTAGTATTCATCTGCGTTAATTGGCGTTTAGGGGCGGTTTAATATTATTGACAGTTTAATAAAAAAGTAGGGACGTGGCAATAGTGCCACGTCCCTACTTTTTAAAGACACGGCAGTGCCGTGTCCGTAATCTTTAAACAAGTCTTAAAGCTGAGGAACGTATTGTTCTTTTTCAGGAACAAAAGTGTATTCAGAGACGATTAGGCGCAACTCTTCGCCGTCGATGGTTTCTTTTTCGATCAACAAATCGACTAAACGATCGATCACGGTGCGATTTTCGCGAATAATTCGGCGGGCGTCGTCGTAGCAGTGATCGACAATCGATCGAACTTGTCCGTCAATCCGAGAGGCTATTTCTTCGGAATATTCCGATCGCGCTGTATAGTCCCGGCCGAGGAAAATTTCGCTTTGTTGAGCTTCCAGGGCGATCGGGCCCAAGGTAGACATCCCATAGCGAGTCACCATTTGCCGCGCCATGCCGCTTACTTGCTGCAAGTCGTTGCCGGCACCGGTGGTTACTTCGGCATCGCCGAAAACTACTTCTTCGGCCGCGCGACCGCCCAAAGCACCGCTAATCCGGGCTAAAATTTGCGATCGAGAAATCAAACCTTGGTCTTCGCTGGGCATGAACCAAGTCAAGCCGCGGGCCTGTCCGCGAGGAACTAAGGTAACTTTCTGAACGGGATCGTGGGCTTGAATGATTGTACCGACGATCGCGTGGCCGATTTCGTGGTAAGCAATCAAGCGCTTGCTCTTGCTGTCCACCAAGGGAGTGCCTTCCATACCTGCTACCACGCGATCGACTGCATCGTCAACTTCGAGCATCGTAATCGCTTCTTTGCGGCGGCGGGCGGTTAAAATAGCCGCTTCGTTGAGCAAGTTAGCCAAATCAGCGCCGGTAAAACCAGGAGTGCGGCGGGCGATGGCGTCCAAAGAAATTTCCGCAGACAGCTTCTTGTTGCGCGCGTGAACTTCCAAAATTTCCAAGCGGCCTTTAATATCCGGCGTATCTACGGTAACTTGGCGGTCAAAACGTCCCGGACGCAGCAACGCTGAGTCGAGCACGTCGGGGCGGTTCGTGGCAGCAATGATGATAATGCCAGTATTGCCCTCAAAACCGTCCATTTCCGTCAGCAACTGGTTCAGGGTTTGTTCCCGTTCGTCGTTACCGCCGCCGATACCGGCGCCCCGTTGGCGGCCGACTGCATCGATTTCATCGATGAAGATGATGCAAGGAGCATTTTCTTTAGCTTTCTTGAACAAGTCCCGAACGCGGGAAGCGCCGACACCGACGAACATTTCAACAAATTCCGAACCGGAGATGCTGAAGAAAGGCACGCCGGCTTCGCCTGCGATCGCTTTTGCCAGCAGGGTTTTACCGGTTCCGGGAGGGCCCACTAGCAGCACGCCTTTGGGAATCTTCGCCCCGACTGCGGTGAAGCGTTCGGGTTTTTTGAGGAATGTCACTACTTCTTGTAGTTCTTCTTTGGCTTCCTCAACGCCTGCTACGTCGTCGAACAGTACGCCTGTTTTAGCTTCCATTTGAAAGCGAGCTTTGGATTTGCCAAAATTCATGGCTTGGCCCGGGCCGCCGGGAACGTTGCCACCGCGGCGGAAGAGGAAAAACAGGCCTCCTACTAACAACAGGGGAAATACTAGATTGCCTAAAAGTCCCCAGACAGCACCGTCGTTGCGTAGTGGGTGAGTGTCGAAGCTGATTTTGGAGTCTCTGAGCCTAGAAACCAGTTCCGGGGCATTTGAGGGCAAGTCTACCCGCCACCGCTGCTCGTGATTGTCCAGTTCGGGATCGACTGCTAGGACAATAGCCGTCCGACCTCCGTCGTAAAGGTCAACGCTGGTCACTCGACCGGCGTTTAAGTAATCTAAGAATCGACCGTAGCTCAGGCGGGTGCTGGCGGTGTTCTTGCTCATTTCTGCCGGGGATGGGGCAAAGGCCCCCTGCCACAAGAAAAAGCCGATGACTAAGGCGGGTAAAGTCCAAAGTAGTATAGTTCGCCAAGAAATTTTCATAAATGCGGATGCCTTGAATGGGGGACAGATCGGGTAAGATCGCGGTGTCGGAGAAGTGCGACAAAAGTTTACACTCAGAATCTTAACTAAATTTAACTTAACAATGCACTCTCAGGCAACAGAGCTTCGACCACGATCGCTCCAGAAAAAGTTAGGTTAGTTACGGTAAGGGCGATCGTCCCGAATATAATGTTTGGTGCTGATTTCGATACCGATCTAGGTAGAGTTAGAAGAATCGCCGCAAAACCCACTGTCTTTAAGCGTGGCAGTGTCAAGGGATAAGGCATGATAATGGTGAGGCTCAGTGAGGTAACACATTTCAATGACAACTAGACAGCTTGTTCCTAATTCGGCTATGCTGACCCAGCAGACTAAAGTCGCTTCTAACAAATCGATTATTAGTGCTGATTTGGGTCGGACGGCAACTAAAGCTTGCGTGAGTCGCAACCCGAGTAGCGTTGTTTTCATCCCTGCCAACGTGGCTACTATGCCCGTGGAAAAGGTGCGGGGTGGCAGCTTTGAGTCGAAAGCAACAGACCCTCTGTTGGATATGTGGCTGGAGTACCAGGGCAAGGGGTACGCGATCGGTCAACTGGCGGCAGATTTTGGCGCTAATCTCGGTGGCGCCGACCAGTCGAAAGTAGTAGATGCTTTGGTTAAGGTCTTTTCCTGTGCTGGATATTTCCAGATGAAGGGCGAAGTAGCAGTTGTGCTGGGTTTGCCGTTTTATTCGCAGGATCAGTTTGAGAAGGAAAAGGAAGAGATTATCAGCCAACTGCGCTCTCCCCACGTTGTGGTGTACCGGGGCGAGCGTGTGGATATTAACATCAGTCACGTTTGGGTGATGCCGGAAGGGTTCGGCAGCCTAATTTGGTGCGAGGCTCAAGATAACAAGGAGTTTACGCCGGAGTTGCCCGAACTGTCGGTGGCGGTTGTTGATATCGGACACCAAACTACCGATTTGTTAATGGTCGATCGTTTCCGGTTCGCCCGGGCGGCTTCTAAGAGCGATTCCTTCGCAATGAACAAGTTCTACGAACAAGTTGCCTCAAAGATTCCGGGAGCAGACCCTCAATCGCTGTCTTTACTGGAAGCGGTGAATAAACCCGAGGGCCAGCGTTTTTACCGTCCCAGAGGAGCGACTAAGCCGACTAATTTAGATCCGATTATTAAGGATTTGCGGGAGGCTTTCGCTAACGAACTGTCCGAACGTTTGGTGCAGTGGCTGCCGGAACGTGTGACGGATGTGGTTCTGACTGGCGGGGGCGGCGAGTTTTTCTGGGAGGTTTTGCAACCTTTGCTTAAAGACGCCAATCTTAAGGCTCACTTGGCTCAGCCTTCCCGGAAAGCTAATGCTTTGGGACAGTTTATTTATGCTGAGGCTCAGCTAGCCACGATAAAGTAACGCATTAAGGCTTGAACCCTATGGCACTGTGGGCAAAAAATAAGGCGAATTTCTCGGTGGCGTTTACGGAAGATGCTGCGGATCAAACTTTGCTGGCCGCTATTGAAAAAGAGTTGGCTTTCACGAAGTATCAGACTTTCAGCAATCTCTGCAAGCAAGCTTTGTGGCAGTTTTTGTCTGTATCTGAGTCTGCTAGCTCTACACAGAGCTTTCAGCGGTTGGAACAGCGCATTGCTGAACTTGCGGTCAAATTTGCTGAGTTTGAACACAATGTTTCGGCAGAGGAATTAAGCCGTTTGGAGGGACTGGAACATCACCTGAGTCAACTCAGCGCGCAGTTGGAGCAGTTGCATGGGACTGTTAACAGTAAGTTTGCTCAAGTTTCTTTTGCCCAAGTTTCAAAAGTAGTAGAGCCTGGCCCGATTGAGTCTGAATCTGTGGCGGATGATAATGTAGTGTCTGATGCTGAAGTTGCTCCTCCTCGGAATTCCGATCCTTTGTTGGAGCGTTTAAGTTCTTTGTTACCCCAAGATTTCTAAAATGAGGTAGACCCAGGCTAAAAAGTCTGGAGATGTAATGTTAGTGGCCCGCTGTTGGCAGCCGGTACTGAATACAGAAACAAAGCGATCGCTCTTTTGAAAAAAAAGGGCGATCGCTTTGTTATTGCCGATTTTAGATTTTAGATTTTAGATTTACTCATTTTTGTCTATACCCTTCCCCTTATTCGATTAATCCTAATTTTTGTAAGCGCAAACGAATGGCACTAGGCTGTCGCTGAAATCTCTGAGCTAATTCGTCAATTTGTTGACCGCTAGCATATTCTTTCTTCAAATTTTCGTCTTCATCCTGACTCCACTTGACATAAGCTCTGGGATATTTCTGGCGAATTTTCTCATTCGGGGTTTTAGGTCGATAACCATTCTTTTGCTCGCCATTCAAACCAGAACCAAACTGTGGGTTAATTTCTCCACCCCGACTAGCTACCGCCTCCTGCACGCGGTTGGGAATCACAGCAATTTCTTCAGATAGCTGAGCCAAAGCATTGTCTACTTTTTGCTGAAGTTCTGTTAGCTGCCGCTGCTGCAAACTCCCCCACTGCGGCAGTTCGTTGATAAACTGCTGCAAGTCCAGAATTATTGTGGTCAAAGTTTCGACTTGTTGCAACTCCGGCCGCTGTTTGAATTGGCGGCTGGTTAGTTCGATCTCGCTTTGAATCATTTTAATAGTTTTTTCTAAAATTATTAGTCGCTGGCGCAGGTTCTCAATTGCGGAAATGAGAGAGTGTACGTTTTCTCCAGCCCCAACATTGAGATTTTCGCGAGATGTTTGAGCAACAGCTTCGTCTAAAGCATTTACAGCAAGTTGCAATTCCTCGATCGCGCGATCGGTAGTAGCTGCTTGTTGATTTACGCGATCGAACGTGGCCGCCGTACTTGCTTTAACTTGCCCGTGCAGCTTCTGCCGGTTCACAAAATTCAACACCAACGAAATCACTACAGGCACTTGAGCATAAACGCTCTGCCCCCAAACCAAACTAGCAGCCAATCCCACAGCAGAGGCAGCAAGAAAAACCAATTCAGCAGTTTCTAACAAATTGCTGGACGTGGGATTTTGGATTTTCGTTGGTGAATTGGATGATGACATAGGCTAATACCATTTTAGATTTTAGATTTTAGATTTTAGATGTGGAATGACTGATGAAGCTCGGAGTTTGGATCGCGGGCCTATAGTTGCATTATTTTTTTCAACAGGTACAAGTATGCGGATAACAATAAAGTACGCGAGCGCAGCTATCCGGTAGGGAATCGCACGCAGGCGTCGAATTGAGTAATGGTGAAAAACCAATTAAGTTTTTTATTGACAGCCATGTAATTAAATATATTAAAGCTGCAAAATTAGTCGAGCTAAAGTGAAATAAATCAAGACCCCGAGGACATCAACTGCGGTGGTAATAAAGGGAGCAGACATTAAAGCGGGGTCTAAACCCAAAGAACGAAATAGAAACGGCAGAGCTGAACCGGCAATAGAAGCTAAAATTGCGATCGCAAACAAACTCACTCCCACCGCGAGTGCCACTGCTAAACTCCCTTGCAGAGTATAAGCCCAGCCCGTCGCTACAGTCCCCAATATACCTCCTAGCAGCGCTCCCGCCATCCCCTCCCGAACAATTACTTGAAACGGGCCCATTGCTGTAATTTCGTCAGTGTTCAAACCGCGAATTACAACAGTTGAGGACTGAGCTCCGACATTGCCTCCAGTGCCAGTCAGCAAGGGAATAAAGGCTGCTAAGGCGACTACTTGGTTCAAAATATCTTCTTGAGCTCTAATAATTGCGCCGGTGACAGTATTAGTTAAAAGCAGAACAAACAGCCACACGACTCTTTTGCGAGCAACGGTAATTAAATCGGTCTGAAAATAATTGTCGCCGCCGGACTGGACGCCGCCCAAGGTATAAATATCTTTGGCTGCTTCTTGTTCTAAGATGTCGATCGCGTCGTCAACTGTAATGATGCCGACCAGCCGCTGTTCGCGGTCTACAACGGGCACAGCTAAAAAATCGTAACGCTGGATCAGCCTAGCTACTTCTTCTTGATCCGTTCCTGTTTGAACAGAAACTACGTCGCGGGTCATAATTTCGCCGACAGTTTTGTCGAGGGGCGAAGTGACTAAATCCCGCAAGGATAAAATGCCAGTCAAGCTGCGTCCGGCGTCGGTGACGTAAAGAGAATAAATTGTTTCGGTAGTTCTAGCCAAAGAGCGAATTCGGTCTAAAGCTTGGGCGACGGTAAAGCTTTCTTTCAGAGAAATATATTCCGGGGTCATGATCCGACCGGCGGTACTGGCTTCGTAACCCAAAAGTTGAGCCGTAGCTTCCCGTTCCGTCGGGCTCAATTCACCCAACAGGCGACGGACTAATATTGCCGGCAGTTCGTCAAACAGTTTAGCTCGATCGTCCGGGGACATTTTGTCTACAATATCAATGACTTCTTGGCGTTTGAATTTTTCGCAGAGGGACTGCTGAACGCTGGAGTCGAGATATTCGTAAACTGCGATGGCTTCGTCTTTGGAAAGCAAGCGGAAAGCTATTACTTGCATGGTTTCTGGCAGGCCTTCGATAGCTTCAGCTATGTCTGCTTCCTGCACCGGGTGCAAAATCGCTTTTGCTCCTTTAAAGTCTCCTTCTTCCAACAGGGCCCTTAACTGCGATCGAACTAATTCCCGGAGTTCTTTTCGCGCGTAGGTGGGTAGAGAAGACGATTGATAATTTTTTTCTGTTGTCACTGATGACCCTCCTAAACCTGTGCTGCGCGCCTTCCTGAATCCAGTTTAGAGCCTATTGACGCCACTGGTTGCAGTGGTCATCGCACTTGCCCTGACAATATCCGCAGCTTATATGAAATCCGGCTTAAATACCCCTTTGTTTCTTAGTCGCTCTCAGCGAGGACGAAAGTTGGACTTTTGAGCGATTTCCATCGTCGAGTCGGAGCAAAAGGTTTTTAACGCGGATTTAGTATTACCCCTCTCCATCGGGTGCGCGCGAAGCACCTTAGCCGAGTGGGTATTAAATACATTTATCTCCATCGGCGACACTCATTGGTAGGAAAGGAGAATTGCGCCCGCTCACTTTTTCCAACAGGTTCGTCGAACTTTGATTGCGAATAAAATTATTGACTGTTTCTTTCCATTCAGTGTCGCTTACTGGCAAGATTATGCCGTAGGAAATGCAGGTTAAAGGCTGCTGCTGTATAATAGAATATTGGCTTTGAGTTACACCCTGTCTCAGCGCTTCTGGGACTAACAGCATCCTGTCGCTAGCGAAGGCATCGGTTGTGCCGCATACCGCATCTTTTACACCCGACTGTCGGCCCGTGATACCTTCATAAATTGCCTCCGAATAGTGTAGAATTCTCAAAAAACAGAGGTGACATTACAAGGTGTGTAACAATGTGCCTCTTGTGGGATAAACATTCTTGGCGCTCTTACTTTTATTACGGAATGTTTAAATTTGTATCTTTTTCTTAACCCTTTTATATTATTTACCAAATATTTATTTTTTTCTCTAGGGTCTTGTTATGGTTGCTTCAAGCGAACTTACAGCACTTTGCAACAAGAGTGAAATACCCTTAGTTATAAAAATAGCTCTGTATGACCCACTGCCCCTGCTGCTCGAATCAAATGCTGCGTCACGTTGGCCAGCATCAAATCTACTGGTTTTGTCGCCAATGTTGGCAAACAATACCTATTTACAATCTGAACAGATCTAGCTCATCGCCCTATATAAATATAGTTAAAGGGCTAGGGGTTAAGAAACAACATTCTTTACCGATGCAATTTAACAGCTCAACTTAGGGGGTATAAAGTTTATAGATGGCTTTATTATTAACTGGCTTTCAGGTAAAACCTTAGTTTTATTGCATCATTAAATTACCCAAGTATATCCCAAAAGATTGAAGAAAGCTCTATTCATCTATCGCTTAATTTATGGTAATCCCTCGACGCAACGTAATTATAAGTTTAGGCCAAACACCACTTAAACGATTGCTACCTCTTTTGCTGGGTGTGGTGGCCTCTGTTGCTGTTTTATTTACGTGGCAACAGCTAACCATCAACGGACAAATCCACATCGAGCAGTTAATTCAGCAGGAAGCCAATGCGATTCAGTCCCAACTGAGCGAAGGATTATCAATTCGGGTGTTGACACTTCGTCAAATGGCGAATCGCTGGGAAGCTAATGGCGGTACACCAAAGGCTCTTTGGGAAGCCGATGCTGAGGCTTATGTAAAGGATTTCTACGGTTATCAGGCGATCGCATTAGTCGATCCATCATTTAAAGTGCGATGGGTTGCGCCCCTGGCAGGGAATGAGGCAGCGCAAAACCTAGATTTTAATCGGGAACTGCGTTGCAAAATTACTTTGCAAGTAGCTCGTGATTTGCGTCAACCTATCTTAAGTCGCAATATTTCACTTGTTCAAGGGGGTGAAGGGTTTCTAGCAACTTTTCCTTTATTTGTAGGTAATCAATTTGAGGGGTTTATTGTCGGAGTTTTTCAGTTTAAAACTCTATTTGACAGTATTTTAAAAGTGTCACACGGGTACAAGGTGGCTATCTATGCTGGCACAAATTTGATCTACGGTCAAGAGATTTTATCTCACTATTTACAGCCTAAAACAGTTGTAGTGAAAGCCTATAGTGTAGACTGGCGAATAGATGTTTATCCAACTTTAGAGTTACTAGAAAGAAACTTTTATTTGCCAATAGTTGTGTTAATAGGTGGCTTAATTTTAGTTGGGTTGCTTATGTTGGTCGTGTATCTCGCACAAGTTAGTTATTCCGAAGTCGATAAATTCAAAAAAGCCAATCGCCAGTTGCAATGGGAAATTCACCAGCGACAACAGGCAGAAATGGCGATCGCTCGACTAGCTGCAATCGTTGAATCCTCGGAAGATGCCATTCTCAGTAAAGATTTAGAGGGTGTAGTTACAAGTTGGAATGTAGGAGCAGAAACAATTTTTGGCTATACAGCCGTCGAAATAGTAGGGCAATCAGGGACCAAACTGATTCCCGCAGACTATCGAGATGAGGAAAACGAAGTTCTCACCAAAATCCAGCGAGGAGAACGCATCGAACACTACGATACAAAGAGGCTGAGGAAAGATGGAACATTAATCGATGTCTCGATGAGTGTCTCCCCCATTAAAGATGAAACAGGGAATATCATTGGAGCCTCAAAGATTGCTCGGAATATTGCTGACCGCAAACAAGCAGAAGCAGCACTACGTCAAAGTGAAGAACGCTGGGAACTGGCTGTACGCGGTAATAACGACGGCATTTGGGATTGGAATGTTCAAACCAACGAAGTCTTCTTCTCTAGTCGCTCGAAGGAAATCTTGGGCTATGAAGAGAAGGAAATTCAAAATAGTGTAGATGAATGGAGAAATCGGGTACATCCCGATGATTTGGGATGGGTAATGCAAGCCGTTCAAGACCATTTTGCCAAGAAAACTCCTTTCTATCTCACAGAACATCGTATTCGCTGCAAAGATGGTTCCTACAAATGGATTCTCGATCGCGGTCAGGCACTTTGGGATAATGCAGGTAAGGTAATTCGGATGGCTGGCTCTCACAGCGACATTACGGAGCGCAAGCAAGCTGAAGTTGCTTTACAGGTAAGCGAAGCCAGATATCGGCAATTGATCGATAACTTAAATGCGGGTTTTGTGATTCATGCGACAGATACCAGCATCCAATTATGTAATGAAACGGCGGGTGAATTACTAGGGCTTTCAATGGATCAAATGCTGGGAAAAACCGCGATATCTCCGGCCTGGCATTTTGTGCGGGAAGATGGCAGCGTTCTGCCCCTACAGGAATATCCGGTCAATCAGGTTTTATCCACTGGAAGTTCCCGGAAAAATTATCTCTTAGGAATTAAAAAAGACATTGATAGTTGTGTTTGGGTATTAGTTAATGCCTACCCCGAGATCGATAAAAACGGTCAAATTACACAAGTTGTAGTTACCTTTATTGATATTACTAAGCGCAAAAAAGTAGAGCAGGAAATCCAAACAACTCGCAATTTCTTACAAGCACTGTTGGATCATCTACCGGTGGCAATTTTTGTTAAGGACGCAGAGCCTAAACGATTTGGCCTATTTCAGTTTTGGAATAAAACCAGCGAACGGTTATTTGGCATCTCATCCGAACAAGCGATCGGCAAAAGCTGTTATGATTTTTTCCCAATAGAACAGGCTATATTTTTTGACCAAAAGGATAGAGAAGCCTTTGAGAAAGGTAAAACTGAGGATATTCTCGAAGAAGTTATTGACAGTCATAGTCTGGGTCAACGTTGGCTGCATACTGTGAAGATTCCCATTTACGACGAGCAGCATCACCCCCAGTACCTACTTTGTTTTTCAGAAGATATCACCGATCGCAAACACGCAGAAGCAGAGCTTAGAGAAATGAGTGAGGTGATGAAAAATGCGGTGTCCGGCATTTCCAAACTGGATATACAAGGGCGTTATCTCTATGTGAATAAAGCTTATGCTGACATGACAGGCTATCAGCCAGAAGAAATGATCGGGATGTCCTGGGAAAATACGATACATCCCGACGAATTGAAAAAACTGATTACCCTCTATTGGCCGATGGTGAAAGAGGGCAGAGTGGAAGTTGAAATGAAAGGAATTCGTAAAGACGGTTCGGTTTTTTACAAACAAATGGTGATGATTTCAACTTACGACGAACAGCAGCAATTTTTGGGGCATTACTGCTTCATGAAAGATATTAGCGATCGCAAAAAAGCCGAAGTTGCACTCGAACAGGAACTTCGGCGAAGTAAAGGCTTTTTCAACACTTCCCTGGACGGTGTTGTTATCATGGATCGGCTCGGAAACATAGTCGATTTTAGCCCGAGTTTTGCGCGGATGCTGGGCTACACCCTGGAAGAAACCATGAATCTTAATGTCTTTGATTGGGATGCTCAATGGACGAAGGAAGAACTACAAGTTATGTTAACAAAAGAGAAAAATCTTCCTCTGTTTGAGACGCGACATCGGCGTAAGGATGGTTCGGAGTATGACGTGGAAATTAGCTGGAGCCGGGTGGAATTAGAAGGTCAGATGATGCACTTCTGTATTTGCCGGGATATCAGCGATCGCAAACGGAACGAAGCGGAACGCCAACAAGCAGAACACGCACTCCGAGAGAGTGAAACTCGCTTCCAAGCCTTTATGAATCACAGCCCTGCCCCTGCCTGGATTACCGATGGAAATGGTGTAATGCTCTATGCCAGCCAGACTTATCTCAATACCTTCGAGTTACCCACTGAGGATCTGATTGGAAAATCGATTTTTGAACTTTACCCCGTCGCCATTGCCCAACAATTTTTAGACAATATCCAAACGGTTGCTCAAACCAACGAGCTAATGGAAACGATTGAGATTGCGTCCCGTCGAGATGGAACCCTGGGTGAGTTTCTGGTTTACAAATTTCTCATCCCCGACTTATCAGGGCAAATGCTAGTAGGTGGTGTGGCGATCGATGTGACGCGACAGCATCAAGCGGAAACCGCTTTACAACGGAGTGAGGAACGCTTAATGCTGGCACTAGAAGCCTCTGGAGATGGACTATGGGATTGGAAAATTGAAACTGGAGAAGTTTACATTAATTCCTACTACCAGGAAATGCTGGGTTACAAGCCGGGTGAATTGGTGATGGATGTGAACGTCTGGAACCAGATCATTCATCCTGATGATAAATTCTGGGTTTTGGAGTCTCTGAATAGTCACTTGCAAGATAGCTCAGTTAAGTATGCCTTTGACTATCGTGTGCGTTGCAAGTCAGGTGAGTGGAAGTGGATCGCTAACTACGGGAAAGTCGTTGCCTACAATGAAGATGGTAAGCCTTTACGAATGATTGGAACGCACAAAGACATCAGCAATCGCAAACGGAAAGAACTGGCACTGCTGCACGCAATGGAAGCAGCAGAAGCCGCGAACTTGGCAAAAAGTACCTTCCTAGCCAATATGAGCCATGAATTACGCACTCCTCTCAACGTAATTCTAGGATTTGCCCAGGTGATGACCCATGACCCCTCTTTAACTTGCAAGCAAAAAGAAGACCTGCAAACAATTCGGCGGAGTGGGGAACACCTCTTGAGTTTGATTAATGATGTGTTAGATCTTTCCAAAATTGAATCGGGACACTTCACAGTGGAAGAAAGCGGATTTGACTTAATTTCGCTGCTGCATTCCCTCCGAAATATGTTGGGGGAACGAGCAAGTTCTAAAGGACTTGACCTTTGTTTCGAGATTGCGCCAGAAGTTCCCCAATTTATTATTGCCGATGCTCAAAAACTGCGCCAAGTTTTGCTCAATCTGCTGAGTAATGCCATCAAATTTACCGATCGGGGAAGCATTAGTTTGCAAGTCAGCATTAAGGCGGACGGTACAGGGGCATTAACCACACCTCGGCCGATTCTCCAGTTTGTAGTCGCTGACACAGGTGTAGGGATTGCATCGGTCGAACTCAATACTATCTTCGATGCGTTTGTGCAAGCCCAAGCTGGGAAGCGATCGATCGGCGGTACCGGGTTAGGTCTAACCATCAGCCGCAAATTGTTGGAACTCATGGGCGGAAAAATTTCTGTCAGCAGCACTGTGGGACAGGGGAGTACCTTCACCTTTACCCTTCCCGTCAGCCCCATCAGTGGAGTTAACGTTACACCCGAAGAGAATAACCGCCTCGTGATTGGGCTGGCTCCGAGTCAACTGGAGCATCGCATTTTGGTGGTTGACGATCAAGCAGAAAATCGCTTGCTAATGGTCAGATTACTGACACAATTAGGATTAGAGGTAAAAGAAGCTACCAACGGACAGCAAGCGGTGCAGATTTGGCAACAATGGCAACCCGACCTAACCTGGATGGACATTCGGATGCCCGTGTTAGATGGATACGAGGCTACGAAGCAAATTCGGGCAATGGAAGACGGACACAACAGTATCATTATTGCACTTACGGCCCAGGCTTCCCAGAGCGATCGCGCCCTCGCCTTAGCTGCTGGCTGCAACGACTACATCAGCAAGCCCTTCCGGGAACAGACCCTATTTCTTAAGATGGCGGAATACCTAAGTTTAGAATATGTATATGAGGAAGAGGAAACAGAAAAGGGGGAACGGGGAACAGATTGTTTTCCTTCTTACCTCTGTTCTGTTTCCCCTGGGGTTTCAGATTCCCTCGATCCAACGCTTCTGGCGACATTACCAAAAGTATGGGTGGTTCAGTTGGAAGATGCTGCTTTATGTGGGGATGATGTTGCGATCGTTGAACTGGTAGCTCAACTTTCCTCAGACCTCGCTCAATTCGGTACTCATCTGACGGAACTCGCCAACCAGTATCAATTTGAGAAAATCATTAATCTAATTCAAGGTAATTTCCCCAGTGGAATTCCTCCATTGGATTTATAAGCTGTTGTGCAGTTAAACGTTTGATTAGGACTATGGAATTAGGAACAGCACACAAGAATACAATCTAGTTATTCGTAATTTTTGAACAAAACCTCCTTAATTTATATTAATAATTACTGCTCTAAAATGCCTCATAAAATTACCCAATCTTCCCAAATTACTCCTTTAAATTTAACAAATTTAGAGGAATGCACTGAAGAATCCGTGTATGCTCCCGGTCATATTCAGCCCCACGGAATCGTTTTATTGATGCAAGGAAACAGCCTCAATATTTTACAAGCTAGCGAAAATGTAGAAGAGTTTTTTGGCATTTCTGCCCAAGAATTGCTAGGTCAGCCATTGCCAGATTTATGGGGTCGCGAGCGAGTACAAGAAATTGTCAGGCAGCTCAATGAAGAACAACTCAACATTCATAATACTTTTGATATAAAAATACCTCTAAAAAATGGCAAAATTCAAACATTTAGAAGCACACTGAATCAACTACCAGATGAGTTGATTCTGGAGCTAGAACCCCAATTGACTATTGAAAATGATCGTTCAATCAATTTTTATCAGCGTCTGCAAGCAGTTATCCTCAACTTTCGCAGTGCGATCGATATTTCGGATTTAGCTCAAACCATTGCTAGAGAAGTGAAAGCCCTGACCGGGTTCGATCGCGTGATGATCTATCGTTTTGAAGCAGATGAGCATGGGGTGGTGATTGCTGAAGAGAAAGAAAGCTATCTAGAAAGCTACCTGGGATTGCATTACCCGGCGATCGATATTCCCGTACCCGCCCGCAAATTGTTTTACCGCAATTGGATACGCCAAATTCCCAATATCAATTACACTCCGGCCCGCCTAATTCCTACCAACCATCCCCTAACCAATACACCCCAGGATCTAAGTGCTTGTGTGTTAAGGGGAGTATCTCCCTACCACATTGAATATTTGCAGAATATGGGAGTTGCTGGGACACTGACGATTTCGTTAATTGACGATCGCCGCCTCTGGGGATTAATTGCCTGTCACCATTACAGCCCGCGATTGGTAGATTACGAAACTCGCAAAACCTGTGAATTTTTAGGACAATTTGCCTCGATCGAACTGGTACATCAGCAAGAGCGAGAATTGAACGTTTACCGATCGCAGGCGAAAAATATTCAGGATCAACTTCAGCAGGCATTCCGGCGAGATTCTAATTTTATCGAACAGGTATTGACCGAAAATGCTTCTCAACTGCTAGATTTAGTTCATGCTCAGGGAGCTGCAATTCTGCTCGATGGTGGTCTGACATTGGTGGGTAAAACACCATCTGAAGCTGAGGTTGGCGCTCTCATGGAGTGGTTGCTGCAACAAAACAAAGAACGAGTGTTTGCAACCGCTTCTTTGTCTCAGTTGTATCCCCAAGCGAAGCAATTCAAAGATCGAGCTAGCGGTGTTTTAGCAATCTCAATCTTTCTATCCTACACCAAACAAAAGTCATACCATATCCTTTGGTTCCGACCCGAACAAATTCAAACTATAAACTGGGCAGGTAATCCACATGATGCTGTGTCGATCGACGAAATTGGAAAAATGCACCTGTGTCCCCGCAAATCCTTTGAACTGTGGCAAGAGACAGTGCGGGAGATGTCTTATCCGTGGGAGATTGCAGAGTTAGAAGCTGCCGCCGAAATGAGACATATCCTCATGCTGGCGGTGTTAGAATTTTCGCAAGCTGCCCTAGAACACGCTGCAGAAAGGGCAGCAATAGCCAACCGTGCCAAAAGCCAGTTCCTTGCCAACATGAGCCACGAGCTCAGAACGCCACTCAACGCCATTCTGGGATTTACCCAGCTTATGAACCGCAGCCCCTATATCGCAGAAGAATTTCAAGAGCATTTAGGGATCATTACCCGTAGTGGAGAACACTTGCTGACATTGATCGACGATGTTTTGCAAATGTCTAGGATTGAAGCAGGGCAAATGGTACTGAGTACAAGCTGTTTTAATCTGCATCGACTGCTGGGTTCTATTAACGAGATGTTCAGCATCAAAGCGCCTGAGAAAGGGTTACATTTGAGCAGCGAGTGGGATGCTACTGTCCCCCGTTATGTCTGTGGCGATCAAGCAAAACTTCGCCAAATCTTGATTAATCTGGTGGGGAACGCGATCAAATTTACAACAACAGGAACGATCGTGCTGCGCGGACGAGCTTTTTCATCAGATGATATGCCATCCGGTACAATTAGCGATCGCGCCACTAATCCACCCGATATTAAACCAACTATTACGCTGTGTCTCGAAGTTGAGGATACCGGATCTGGCATTTCTCCCTCCGATTTAGAATCAATTTTTGACGCTTTCATGCAAACCAATCGCGGTCGTCACGGTCGGGGAACAGGTTTAGGACTGTCTATCAGTCGTGAGTTTGCGCGTCTGATGGGAGGGGATATCACCGTGCGAAGCACCCTGAATCGAGGCTCGACTTTTACCTGCCATGTGGTTTTGGAACTACCAGAGTCCGTTGATTTAAGGGAACCTGAAATTAGCGATCGGATTATCGGGCTCGCACCTGGGCAACCTATCTACCGAATTCTAGTAGTAGAAGACGTTCCAGAAAATCGGCAACTGCTGGTGACGCTGCTGGAGTCAGTTGGCTTTGATGTGTGTGCGGTGGAAAATGGGGTAGAGGCGATCGCTCGTTGGCAAACATGGCACCCTGACCTGATTTTGATGGACATTCAAATGCCTGTCATGGATGGTTATGAAGCGACGAGACAGATTCGAGCGCAACAGTCATTAGTCATTAGTCCTGGGTCATCAGCAGATAACTCAGGGCAAATGTCACAGAACAAAAGACAAATTACACGCATCATTGCCCTCACTGCCTATGCTTTTGAAGAAGATCGTATCGCCAGCCTGCAAGTCGGTTGCGATGACTACATTGCCAAGCCGTTTAATGAAGACACACTTTTCGACAAAATAGCTCATCACTTGGGCGTCCGCTACTGCTACGCCGAAAAACTTCCGCCAGACTCATCAGCTTCGCCACCAAAGATATTTACTCCAGACTTAAAAACCATGCCAACCAAGTGGATTGCAGAAGTTCATGAAGCAGCATTAGATCTTAGTGATAATAAGCTTTATGAACTTATCGCTCAAATTCCCAAGGAGAAACAAGATTTCATCGCGGCGATGACATCTCTGGTCGATAACTTTCAGCTTGAAGCGATCGCAACTCTCACCCAGATTTAGGAATAAGACCATGACAGCTTTATTCAAACTTGCGGCCCAAACGAATATTCTCATCGTGGATGATACCCCAGACAATCTGCGCTTGTTAGCCAAAATTCTAGAGTCACAGGGCTATATTGTGCGTAAAGCGCTCAACGGCAGAATGGCACTCCAAGGTGTTCATCGCGACCCACCGAGTCTGATTTTACTTGACATCAATATGCCGGAGATGAATGGGTACGAAGTCTGCCAAAAGTTAAAAGCATCGGAAGCCAGTGCTCAGATACCAGTTATTTTTATCAGTGCGCTTGAACGAGTGGAAAACAAGGTACTAGCCTTTGAACTGGGTGGTGTAGACTATATTACCAAACCGTTTCAAGACCAGGAAGTGCTGATGCGAGTAAAAAATCAATTACTCATCCAACAGCAACGCCAACAACTGCTCGAACAAAACCAACGTTTAGAACACGAAATCCAAGAACGTCTGAGAGCAGAAGCAGAAGTAAGGCAGCTATCCGTGACCGATGAATTAACTGGATTATATAACCGACGAGGCTTCTTTTTACTAGCCAATCAACAATTAAGAATTGCTCGACGCACGCAAACATCCTATTTTATTTTGTTCGCTGATTTAGATGGTTTGAAAAAGATTAACGACACTTTAGGACACGAAATGGGAGATAGAGTAATCGTTGACGCAGCTCAAATATTGAAGCAAACCTTTCGTGAGGCGGATATTGTGGCTCGACTGGGAGGAGATGAATTTGCTTTATTTATTCCTAACTTTTCGGGTGATTCATCTAGTAATTTTCATGGTCGGCTGCAAGAAAATATAGATCGCTTTAATCAACAGTCCGAGCGAGCTTATATATCAATAAGTCTTGGTGTGGAGTTTGGGGATTTAAACAATGAAGTTTTATTAGAACAATTGCTGGCAAAGGCTGACAAACTAATGTACGAGCATAAACGCACCAAACGCTGTTTAAATCCTCAACCGTTCTTTTGAGAACAGCGATATAGGAGCGCCATAAGCATTATTTATTAAACGTGAGTTCAAGCGAGAAAGAGTAAACTGAAAACAACATAGGGAAACAGCTTGCAGACTTTAGCCCCTCAGCCGGAAAACACGATGCAGTACACATCATCACACCTAAACCTGAGAGGGTAGCAACCGGCTTAAAAGCTCTCTCTGTATTAGGTTAAGGGTGTGTGCGCTCAAAAAATGTCGTAGCTATTGAACATTTGCTAGTTGAAATCGAGATGAATTTTAAATTCAGCCGACTTATGTAAAGTATTGTAGGATTAAATTGGCGATCGCTCTAGCTGTTCGCAATTAAAATTAAGAGAGAGTATTTATGCAAATTGTGCTGGCTACCTTAGACGATGACTTAGTTAGAGCGTGGCAAAGCACTTGCGGCAATATGGAAAATGTCAAGATATACCACGGCTCAATCTTTGATGTGAAATGCGATGCTATTGTTAGTCCTGGGAATAGTTTTGGTTTCATGGACGACGGCTTAGATTTAGAAATTTCGGAATATTTTGGAGGGCAGGTTCTTCAACGCTTGCAAAAACTAATTCAGGCTCGACATTACGGTGAACTATTAGTAGGAATGGCAGAAGTTTTAGACACAGATCATGATGAAATTCCCTATTTAATAGCTGCACCAATTATGCGCGTTCCCACAGTTTTAAGAGAAACAGTAAATGTTTATCTAGCAACCCGCGCTATTTTGACGCTGGTAAAATTTGGCTCAGTCCCCGATGGAACGCCAGTCAAACATATCATTGAAACTATCGCTATTCCCGGCATGGGTACGGGAATGGGCAAAGTGCCGCCACATATCTGCGCCAATCAAATGAAAGTTGCGCTCGAAGAGGTACTCTTATCTCAGTACGAATTTCCTCAATCTTTACTGCACGCTCAAAGATGTCACCACTTGTTATATACGGACGAAAACGAAGATTTGCAGTTGGAAAAGTGAAACTATTAAAGTGACCCGTTTTATTGTGTTGAGAAACCAAGTTTATTAGTGTGTGTGTTTTGAGGTAGAGAGAGTTATCACAAATTTAAGTGCGCTAAACCGTACCTGCAACTTGGCGGTACCCTACACACGAGAGCAACTTTAGTAGATATAATGTAATAAAACTGAGGTCATTCCAACTAGGTAAGCGCGGATACAAAAATTGATAAAGCTGGAACAAGAATTGCCTAGTTTTTATTAAATGCCACAATTCCTTCGGGCGCTAAACCTACAAAGTCGGTATAAAAGACCACAATTCCTTCGGGCGCTACACCTACAAAGTCTGCATCCAGGGACTGTGAGATTTTTTGAAAATGTTTACTACCACAGGAGAAGATTGATATGACAGATCCAAAAGTAACCGAGGAACCAATTTTAGAGGCAACTCTCGAAACGACGGCGATCGTCAAAAAAGAGATGCCCGACGCGACTGATGAGGCGATCGCAGAAACTGCGGCGCTGTTTGAAGCAATTAAAAAACGCGCCACCGCCGAAGTGCAAGCAGCGGGCGAACTCACCCGCGAAGCTTATTTAAAAGCTGTGAATAAGGCCTCCGGGGCGATCGAAGAAAATAAGGATCTCGCCCACGAGAGAGTCACAGCAGCAGTCAGGCTGATTAAAAAAGAATCTGAGAAAAATTGGCTGGTGGTAGATGCGATTAAAACGCGGGCGCAAGCGCAGGTTCAAGAGGCCGGCGAAGTCAGTCGCGAGACTTATTTGAAAGCTGTGCGACAAGCGCGAGAAGCGGTGGAACAAAATAAATTGATCGAACGCGATCGCATCGAACAAGCTGTTGACCATATTCACACGGAAGCTGAAAAGAATTGGCACGTTATTGTGAAGCAAATTGAGTCGATCGGCACTCGCTTGACGGATGCGGCTAAGTCTGCATGGAACTCGCTGACGGCGTTTTTTGACAAGTCTCACAGCGATCGCGGAGATTCCTAGAAGGGCCAGCCGGGGGTTGGGAACTCCCAGCGGGTTGTTAGGCTAGCTAGCTTTGGAATTAATTCCAAAGCTAATGGCGATCGTGGGTGCATTTGCATTCAGCAGAAGTTTCAGGCATACTGCATAATTAAAAAGCTTTATTTTTAGTCCACAACCCCGAATTATGAGAAGTTACTACTGCGGCGAACTGCGAAGCGAACACATCGGAGAGACTGTCACCCTTTACGGCTGGGTGGATCGCCGCCGCGATCATGGCGGGGTGATTTTTCTGGATGTGCGCGATCGATCGGGTATCGTGCAAATTGTCAGCGATCCTGAACGCACCCCCGATTCCTATCACGGGGCTGAGGCTTTACGCAGCGAATACGTGCTTAAAATTACCGGGCGAGTCACCGGCCGCCCCGCAGATTCCCTCAACCCGAAATTGCCTACGGGTGAGGTGGAAATTTATGCTGACGAAATTGAGTTGTTAAATGCGGTTCGCAAACAGTTACCGTTTCAGGTGGCGACGGCGGAAAATGAAAGCGTGCGGGAAGATTTGCGGCTGAAATATCGCTATTTGGACTTGCGGCGCGATCGTATGAGTCGCAATTTGCAGCTTCGCCACCAAGTTGTCAAAGCTATGCGCCGCCACCTGGAAGATGTGGGAGGTTTTATTGAAGTTGAAACCCCGATTTTAACGCGATCGACTCCTGAAGGTGCGAGAGATTATTTAGTGCCCAGCCGCGTCAATTTGGGCGATTGGTACGCTTTGCCGCAGTCGCCGCAGTTGTTCAAACAATTGTTAATGGTTTCGGGTTTGGACAGATATTATCAAATTGCCCGCTGTTTCCGCGATGAAGATTTGCGCGCCGACAGACAGCCGGAATTTACACAATTAGACATGGAAATGAGTTTCATGTCTTTAGAAGAAATTATCGAATTAAACGAAGGTTTAGTCTCCCAGATTTTCCAAAGTGTCAAAGGCGTAGAATTGCCTCGTCCTTTTCCGCGCTTGACTTACGCGGAAGCCATGGATCGCTACGGTAGCGACAAACCAGACACTCGCTTCGGTATGGAATTAGTTGATGTTTCCGATTTGATGAAAGATTCGGGATTTAAGGTATTTTCCGGGGCGGTTGCTGCGGGCGGAATTGTGAAAGTTTTGCCGATTCCGGGCGGGAATGATGCGATTTCTAACGTGCGGATTAAACCGGGTGGCGATTTGTTTAAGGAAGCCAGCGAAGCCGGTGCGAAGGGATTGGCTTACATTCGGGTGCGCGATAACGGCGAAATTGATACGATCGGCGCAATTAAGGATAATTTGACGGAAGCGCAAAAACAGGAATTGCTCGATCGCACGGGCGCGCAACCCGGTCATTTGTTGTTATTTGCAGCGGCTGACGCGACAACTGTCAATAAGACTTTGGATAGATTGCGTTTGTTTGTCGGTAATGAATTGGGATTGATAGACAAAGACAAGATGAATCTGCTGTGGGTGACAGATTTCCCGATGTTTGAATGGAACGCTGATGAGAAGCGTTTGGAAGCTTTGCACCACCCGTTTACTGCGCCGCATCCTGACGATATTAATGATTTGAAAACTGCGAGAGCTCAAGCTTACGATTTGGTGTTAAACGGTACAGAAGTCGGCGGCGGTTCTCTGCGGATTTATCAGCGGGATGTTCAGGAAAAAGTGTTTGAGGCGATCGGCTTATCGACGGAGGAAGCTTACAATAAGTTTGGCTTTTTGTTGGATGCGTTTGAGTATGGAACTCCGCCCCACGGAGGCATTGCTTACGGTTTGGATCGGTTGGTGATGCTGTTGGCTGGCGAGGAATCGATTCGCGATGTGATTGCGTTTCCGAAGACGCAGCAGGCTGGTTGTTTGCTGACGAATGCGCCGGCTGCGGTGGATGAGAAGCAGTTGAAGGAGTTGCAAGTGCGATCGACTTATACGCCGAAGTCATAAGCGGATGGGGACTTAGGCAAAGCCTATGTGTCATGCTGAGAGAATGGAAGCATCTCAATCGATGCTTCGCTACACTGCGTTTTGTTCAGCATGACAGACACGATTCTGCGTCCTGGACTGTGATTGAGTCAAAACTTTGGCTGATACTGTATGCTCTAATTACATTCCAGGTCTTTAGACTAAAAACGCTATAATTAGCATAATCGAAAATAGGTAAAAACGATGTCAACAGTTTATCGTTTAAAAGCCAGCGAACTCAATCATCATTTTTTAGAACAAATCAAGGCGACTTTTGGAGATAAAGAGATTGAAATAATTGTTTCTGAGTGTGATGAAACCGAATATCTTTTGAAATCCGAAGTCAACAAAAATAGACTTTTAAAAGCTATTGAAAATGTTAAAGAGGGGCAAAATTTAGTTGAATTTAACTTACAGAATTTGCAATGAGCAGAAGAATTGTTTTTGAATCTTCTGCTTTTGCGGATTTTAATGAATGGGCAAAATTAGACAAAAAGATTTATCGCAAAATTGTAGAATTGATTAAAGATATAGACCGCTCACCTTTTGAAGGATTGGGAAAACCTGAACCTCTGAAATACGAGTTAAGTGTCCCGGTAAGGGCGCATTGATAACGAACATCGTTTAGTTTACCAAGTTACGGAGCCAGAAATTGCGATCGTGGCTTGTAAGTATCATTACAGTGAATCGATGTGATTGCGTTTCCGAAGACGCAGCAGCCGGGTTGTTTGCTGACAAATGCGCCGTCTGCTGTGGATGAGAAGCAGTTGAAGGAGTTGCAAGTGCGATCGACTTATACCCCCAAGTCATAAGGGTATAAAACGCCTTGACAATTTAACGATTTGTAAATTCCTGACTTCTTTGAGAAGTCGGGAATCTGGGTAGTTTGAGTTTGGTGTCGTTGATGCAGAGGAGTTGGAGAGTTTGGTTGAGGTTGGTTGAGGTGAGTTGGGGAAGTTGGGTTAGGTTAAGGCTTGGGTGTGGCTATGCCATAATGAATGAGAGAATGAAATCAACCATTAACCATGACAACCACCGTTGAACTTAACGAAGAATTGGTTAAAGAAGCCTTTCGCTTAACCAATTTCAAAACAGAAAAAGAATTGATTGACTTTGCTTTGCAAGAATTAATTCGCACCCGTAAAAAGCGGAATTTACTCGATTTAAGCGGACAAATTCAATTTTCGAGTGACTACGACTACAAAGCTTTGCGGGAAAACCGAAATGTTTCTGATTGATACCTCAGTCTGGATCAGCGTTTTCCGCGACAGGACAGGTGTAGTACGCCAATCCTTGGAAGCAATAATTAATGATGAAAGTATTTTTTTGAACCGATTTACTCAGATGGAGCTTTTGCAAGGTTGCCGAGACGATCGCGAGTGGATACTATTAGAAACTTATCTCCAAGAACAAGACTACATCGAGTCTACGCCTAATACTTGGGTAGCGGCTGCTCGGATTTACTACGATTTGCAACGACAGGGGCTAACGGTTAGAAGTAGTATCGACTGCTGCATTGCCCAACTCGCGATCGAACACCAACTTATTTTAGTTCATAACGATCGCGATTTTGAAACTATTCAGAGAGTGCGATCGCTCAATTGCTTGCGCTTCCAGCCTGACAATTAATGAATATTGTTTGGAATCATAGTTAATTACTTTAAGGGCTGGTTTTTCTGGCATGAATTTCGCTTCGGACTGCTTCTACTTCTTGGGTGATAGTTTCTAAAGAAAGCTCATCGGTTCTAAATGATTCCAAAAGAGCTGTTAATTTACTGTTTAATACTTCTTTTTCCAGCTCTTGACTTAACTGCAATTTTTCGGGATATGGCAGTTGTTTGACTAGGGCTAAAATTTGCTCAAAGTTTAGGGAAAGTTGATAGTTGGCTAGAGTCATTGTTCGTTATGTTTAGGGCTTGTCGATATTTTATCTCAATTTTTTGGATTGAGGATGGCTTTAATAGTGCTGGAGGCACAGGTGGCTAGAAACCGGGTTTTTTCCGAGAATACTTCGCTACACCTTGTAGAAGCGGCCAAAAACCTGGTTTCTTTGGTTTGCGGGTGGTCAGAAACCGGGTTTTTTTTCGAGAATACTGCATCCCGACCTTTAACTAAAGTGAAAAACCCGGTTTCTTTGGTATCTATGCGTAACTCCCGACTGTCAAAACTTAGGACTCTAGATGAAGTCGTTTGAGCCAGTTTACGACAGTTTGAAGTAAATCGGGGTCATGGGGGGAGAAGGTTTGCAGGGGTGGATGAGGTGTGTCGGTGATGAGACAGATTGTACCCTCGAAGCGGGTAAGGGCATCGAGGAAAGTAGGGCTAAAACCTTGGGTGGCGGGGGATGTGGGGTCTTGGTAGAAGATGAGGATGGGGTGTTTGTCGCTGTGGCGGCGGAGTTGATTCCAGTAGGATTTGAGTTGGGGGAGGGTTTCGGGTTCGCCGTTGGGGCGTTGGGGACAGTTTTGGTCGAGGAATTGTTCGTAGATTTCGAGGGCGGGGTTATCTGTGTGGATGAATTTGCTGGTGTCGATGCAAATTAGCTGTACGGATTCGATTAATTGTGTTTCTACAAGTCTGGCATCAAGGATTTTGGGTAAGTCTGCTAAATTGAGGCTTTGGGTGAAGGGGGTAGAACCGACTCCTGTTGTTTCTGGGACTTCTGGATGGGGTGTGGTGAGTTGATGGTGCCATGCTTGATAGAAAGTTGGGTAAGGCAGATTTTGGGCGCAGTTCCCGATGATTTCAAAGCATTTTTCGTAGAGGTGAAAATTAGTTTCATGGGTCTGATCGCACAGAAATTGCTGCAAAGCCGAGACAACTGAAGGCATTTGGTCATTTTGCACAATTTTATTCAAAATGTTAGCGACTCCCCAACGAGTGTAATAATCATTAGTAGCTGAGAGAATTCCGATTAAAGCAGCGATCGCCTCTGGATTCCCTGGATCAATTTCAATCAAACTTTCAGCGACTTCCCGACGGGTAGACTTATCATTAGTCGTTGAGAGAATTGTGATTAAAGCAGCGATCGCCTCTGGGTTACATGGGTCAATTTTACCCAAAATTTTAGCGACCTTCTGACAGATATCCTCATCATTAGTAGTTGAGAAAATTCCGATTAAAGCATCGATCGCCTCTGGATTGCCTGTGACAATAATTTCACCCAAACTATAAGCGACTGTCCAACGGGTATACTCATCATTAGTAGTAGCTGAGAGAATTCCGATTAAAGCAGCTATCGCCTCTGGGTTGCCTGGATCAATTTTACCCAAACTCTCAGCAACACTTTGACAGGTATCCCGATCATTAGTCGCTGAGAGAAGTGCGGTTAAAGTAGCGATCGCCTCTGGGTTGCCTGGATCAATTTTACCCAAACTCTCAGCAACACTTTGACAGGTATCCCGATCATTAGTCGTTGAGAGAAGTGCGGTTAAAGTAGCGATCGTCTCTGGGTTGCCTACGGCAATTTTACCCAAACTCTCAGCGACCTTTGCACGGGTATCCTGATCATTAGTCACTGAGAGAAGTGCGGTTAAAGTAGCGATCGCCTCTGGGTTGCCTACGGCAATTTTACCCAAACTCTCAGCGACTATCCAACGGGTATACTCATCATTAGTTGTTGAGAGAATTGCGATTAAAGAAGCGATCACCTCTGGGTTGCCTACGGCAATTTCACCCAAACTGTCAGCGACTCTCCAACGGGTATACTCATCATCATTAGTATCTGACAAAATCCCGATTAAAGCAGCGATCGCTTCTGGGTTGCCTACGGCAATTTTATTCAAACTGGTAGTGACTTTGGTAAGAGTATCGTGATCATTAGTCGCTGAGAGAAGTGCGATTAAAGCAGCGATCGCCTCTGGGTTGCCTGTAGCAATTTTACCCAAAATATCAGCGACTCTCCTACGGGTATAATCATCATTAGTCGTTGACAGAATTGCGATTAAAGCAGCGATCGCATCTGAGTTGCCTGGGTCAATTTTACTCAAAATATCAGCAACACTACTACGAACCTTCTCATCTTCAGTAGTTTTCAGTAAATCAATGAGTGGGTTGACCGCTATATTATAGTTGGTCTGTAATAGTGCTGCTCTTGCTCCCTCTGCAAGTGGATATATAAATGTCTGCCATTCTTCTTCTTCAATGTTGAAATAACCGCAGCCCCACTTAATGATTGTTGCTACTATTTCATCAGCCCGCGAACAATCTTTAAACTCACCTATCCCCGCAGCAGCTAAAAAATAGGCTCCATATCGATAAAATTTATCACACCCATCATCAAACCCAATCAATGCCTCAATAAACTCCTCCTTCTGATTCCGATTCACACCCTCCAGCCCCAACCACAGCAAAATCACCTGCTTCCACTGCACTTCAAAAATCCGATATTCCTTCCCCACCACCGGAAAATCAACATGATTCCGAGGTAAAAAATAATCCCAATCATCCACCGCCAACGCCGCAAAATACTCCTGAAAAGTCGCATGATAAAACGCATAAACATATTCTTCAGGTTCATCAAAATCGATGCCTACCCGATTCAACCATCCTAGATATAACGCCAATGATAATAAAGAAGTTTCATCGCTGCGTTCTCCTAAATACTCACTAACTAACTGATAGGACAAGCGAAAACGACCTGATTTGCCATCAATTGCAGCTTTTGCTAATTCTCCTAACGCTTCATGTAAAAGTTTCTGACACTCACTCTGAGTTTTTCCACATAGCTTTGCGTAGGCTTTGATAAATTGCTCTTTCCAGCGATAGATATACTTAATAAAAATTGCATATAATTTTGCCTGAGTATCCGGTAAAATTCCCTTTCTCGAACTCCAAATTTGACACAACATCCACAACCGCAACGGATTTTGAATCAACTCCTTGAGACGGGAATTTTCCGATTCTGCCAACGCCAACTCCAAACTCTCCCCCGTCGCAGCATCCCCCATCCCCGCAAACCAACGGCGAATATACTCCGTCACCTGTTCCGAATTAAACTGCAAATTGCGAAACACATCAAACCCCGAAAAAGCATTTTTATCCGCCTCCCAAACATTCACCCGACAAGTCACCACCACCCGCGCCGCCTGCACCCATGTCCTTAACAAATCTTTCGCTAACTGCTGCATTCCTTGAGTGTGCGTCATTTCATCCACACCATCCAGCAACAACCAAACCCGACCGATTTGCGGCTCTAAATCACCGCGCGTCACTTCTCCTGGACACCGAGACAACCACACCTTTTCCAAATACTGACAGATATCTTGCTCCCCTAATTCAGCTAAATCTATCCAAATCGGCAACCCCAATTCTTGCTCTAAAATCCAATCGGCAATCTTCTGCAACCGCGTGGTTTTCCCCGCACCCGGTTCGCCAATAATCGCAATTTTCCGCCCTTGACTGATGTCGCTTTTCCCTTGTCGCAACACATCCTCAAAAAAGCGTTCTTCCGCAATGGGAATGAGTTTTTCTGCTTCTTTTTCCTTTTCTTCCTGCTGATTCCTTGGCTGAGGTTTGGGTTTTTGGCGTTCAACAATGGCTAAGGGAACATAAACCCCATCCAGTTGCGGAGTCATCCCGTTGGCGTTGGTGAATAGATTGGTGGTGAGTTGCTGTTGTTGGGCGAGGTTTTGGCGACAGATTTCTTGCCAGTTTAGGGAGTTTTTTGCACCTCCCGAATTTTCAGCTTTTTCGACTGTGACAGAGCCAATTTTATCCTGCCATTGCTTCTCAATTACTTCTAAATTTTTTTTATGCTTAGTTTGATGATATAGTTTGAGGGAAAATTTCCAAAAACCTTGATTTCTTGCACTAGGTTCAAGGACAAGTATACCTAAGTCTTTCAGACAGTCGAAAACATCTTGGATTGCCTCTCCTCTTCTCTGGGCGTTATCGACATTCTTTTCATCCTTGGGTTGAGAGAGTTCTAACGCTTTTCCGAAACATTCCACCAACGTCCATAAATCTTCTTTAGTGATTCCTTTGTCAACGATTTTGGTTTGTTTGTTGCATTTTTGCTGAATTTTCCCGGATACCCGCAACTCCTTTCCATTTTGTACCCATTCCAGGTTAAACGTAGCTTTCAGCTTATCCCCCGGCACGGCAATTTTCTCATCCGCGAGGGCGAGTAAGGCCTCAACCAGTTTGAAAACGTTGTTTTTTGTGGTGGCGTTTTTCCCGTATTTTCGTGCCATCGCTACCTTTTGAATAAAATTCATCGTCGCTTGGGCAAGTTTGCCCAAACCAGTTGGTTTGCCCAAGCGCTTAACCCCGATTATACAAGGGTTTCAGAATTTTTGGTTTTTGCTTGATTGGGCAAAAGCCCAAAAAAACAATTTACCTCATAAGCACAAAACGAGGTGAATTATGAACGACCAAGAAGACAGAATCAAACAACGCGAAGCATTAGAAGATGCTCATGACAATTTTGTTCAACCCTATGTTAATCAATTGATTGAAGTTAACGCGCAGTCTTCACCCAATATTGATGTTGCGCTTCCTGGGTTTTGCTGTGTGTCGGCCTGGTTGGGATTGACTCTGTTATATTGTTTTTGGATGCGCTGGCGATCGCCAATTAAAAGATTCTGACGATCGTACTCCTGGAGGCAGAAACCGGGTTTTTTACGGAAATACTGCATCCGGGCCTTTAACTGTCGTGAAAAACCCGGTTTCTTTGGTATTTATGGGTAAGCCCTAAATGAGACAGAAAGGACGATCGCACTTTTTCAATTCGTGCGATCGCCCTCAAAGATTACTCTTTCCAGTAACGGGTTAAAATCCGAATTACCTCACCCGCTATCGGCGATGGTAGAGGCGGGCTCCATTCCCCAACTTCTGCAAAACCTAAAACGTGCAACAGATTAACAATGCTGTCTACCGCTTTGGGAACGCCACACAACAGCAAACGAATCGGTTGTTTACCTTGAGGTACGTCAGGAATTTCTTCCCGAAGTAGTTCGGGAACAGATTTTGGCTGTGATATCATAGGTATTCCTCCTGAATATGGGAGTTCAAGCCCCCACCGAACGATTGCAACTCTGAGCGGTGGGGGTTTTGTTTTGTGTTCACTCTAAAGTATCACGGTATGCACTCCGAGTCAACCCTTGAGGGTGAAATTGATACTGTAGAGGTCAAAAAAAGGTACAATAGGGCAGTAAAAGCACAAATAACAGCCTTGCCAGCAAAACTCCCCAGAATAGTTGTATATCTTCCAGAAGAACTTAAAGCAGACCTAGAGCGGTTAGCCAAATCGCATTATCGGCCGGTCTCGAATATGGTGTTGACATTAATTCAAGAAGCAGTAGATGAGGCTAAATCTGAGGGGAGAATTCAAAGCGAAGAGCGATCGCAGCAACAGAAAAGCGATAGCGACGAGTAAAATGACATGGTGAACACGCTACCCCCAAACAATGTGAGTCCTGCAAAATCTCCCAGAGTTGCCTTTTACCCGCCGCCCGAAATTAAGGAGAAATTAGAGAAGCTGGCGAGCATTGAGCGTCGTTCGATGTCCCAAATGGCATTACTTTTGGTGGAGGAAGGGCTCGAAAGAGCGCAGAAGGAAGGGAGGTTCAATGAATCCAAAGACGATTAAGCCGCTGGAACAGGCAGGATGCCTGTTCAGGAGAATGGTGCTTGATGTGGGTTCACCCCAAACATATGCGTTAACCTAGTTGACTACAACTTGTACCGCACTCCCCAACTAAATTCATGCTTCCCCGCATCAAAGAATTAGCCGCCACCCTAGCACCCCGCTTAATCGAAATTCGCCGCCACATCCACTCCCACCCCGAACTCAGCGGCCAAGAATATCAAACCGCCGCCTACGTAGCCGGAGTTCTCGCTTCCAGCGGAGTCCGCGCGATCGAAGGAATCGGCAAAACAGGAGTGCTCGGCGAACTCAAAGGCCACAGCAACGAGTCCCGGTGGCTGGCAATTCGCACCGATATGGATGCTTTGCCGATTCAAGAACGCACTAACTTAGAATTTGCTTCCCGCAACGAGGGAGTCATGCACGCCTGCGGCCACGACATCCACACCACCGTCGGTTTGGGCGCAGCCATGATATTGTCTCAGCTAGGGGAAAAATTGCCCGGTCACGTCCGCTTCTTGTTTCAGCCGGCGGAAGAGATTGCCCAAGGTGCTCAATGGATGATTAAAGACGGCGCGATGGAAGATGTTGACGGCATCCTCGGAGTGCACGTTTTTCCGACGATTCCCGGCGGTTGCATCGGTATCCGCCACGGGGCACTGACGGCGGCGGCAGATGACATAGAATTGATTGTGATGGGCGAATCCGGCCACGGTGCGCGTCCCCACGAGGCGATCGACGCAATTTGGATTGCTTCTCAGATAATTACCACCTTGCAGCAGGCCATTAGCCGCACGCAAAATCCTTTGAGGCCACTGGTTTTGACGATCGGGCAAATTAACGGCGGACGAGCGCCGAACGTGATTGCCGATCGAGTAAAATTATTGGGAACTGTGCGATCGCTGCATCCAGAAACCCACGAAAAACTGCCGGCTTGGATCGAACAAATTGTTTCTAGCGTCTGCGCGACTTACGGCGCTAAGTACGAACTCACCTACAAGCGCGGCGTGCCGGGAGTCCAAAACGACCCAAAACTCACGCAATTAGTCGAAACTGCTGCTTTAGAAGCTTTAGGTCGATCGCGCGTCCAAATTTTACCAGAACCATCCCTCGGCGCGGAAGATTTTTCGATGTACTTAGAACACGCACCGGGAACCATGTTTCGCTTAGGAGTGGGACTGACTGAGAAACCGAACTATCCCCTCCATCACCCGCAATTTGAGGTTGATGAAGCGGCGATCGTGACCGGCGCTGTCACCTTGGCCTATGCCGCCTACCAATATTGGAAACAGCATCCAGGTTCACACTAATAGTCTTCGACGTATGGGTGGTCAGCTAACTAACCGTAGGGTGCTTACCCGGAAAATTGTTTTGTCTCTGGTAATAACATTCAGCCCTGACCCACCCTACAATAACTACAAAAACTAATTTAAAAAATTTTATGAACCTAGATTTCGATAAATTCTGGAATGCCTGCAACCCCAGTGAGTCCCTAAAATTAGGCAATGCCGAAGATCGGCGGTATTACATTGATTTTTCTGAGGTGCGTGGCGGGAAAATTATTAACCTACTCAAACGGACAATTACCCGTCCGTCATCAGATAAACCAACTTGCCAATTATTTACCGGACACATTGGTTGCGGTAAGTCTACTGAATTGTCGCGACTGCAAAAAGAGTTGACAGATGAGGGGTTTTATGTAGTTTACTTCGAGTCAACACAAGACCTCGATGAAATGGATCTCGATTTGACAGATATCATGTTGGCGATCGCGCGGCGAGTCACCCAAAGCTTGGAAGAGGGCAACATTTCCTTGCAGCCCCAGGGCTTTAAAGAATTCTTAAAAAACAGTTGGAATTTTTTACAGACTCCTGTGACTTTAGAAGCTGAAGGAGAACTTTTTGGCAACAAATTCAAGGGCAATACAGACGGAAACCTGGAAGTCTCTCTGCCTTTAGGTATTGCCCAAATTACTGCCAAAACCAAAAGTAATCCCGACTTGCGATCTAAACTGAGACAGTACATGGAACCGCAAGCTAATAAAATGTTAGAACTGATTAATCAAGAAATAATTGATGTAGCAATTAATCAGTTAAAGCAGCGGGGTAAAAAAGGATTAGTGGTGATTGTTGACAACTTAGACCGGATAGTTTTTCGACCCAATGCAGCCGGGCGACTGTTGCCAGAATATATCTTTATTGACCGGGGCGATCAGTTGCGGCAACTGAATTGCCATTTAGTTTATACCGTACCGCTGGGATTGATTTTTGGCAATGAAAGTGAAATTTTGAAAAATCGATTGGGAGGGGGAGTTGGCCCGCAAGTTTTGCCGATGGTACCAGTAAAAAATAGAGACGGCAGCGAATGTGTTGAGGGGATGAATTTGCTGCGGCGCATGGTGATGTCGCGGGCTTTCCCTGATGTGTCGCCAGAGAAATATATCACATTAATTGCCGAAGTTTTTGACAGTCCTGAAACTTTAGATGAATTGTGCCGAGTCAGCGGAGGTCATCTGCGAAACTTGATGGGGATGCTGTTTGGTTGCTTGCAGCAAGATGACCCTCCAATTTCGCCAAATGTGTTGAAATCAGTGATTCGCAGTTCCCGCGACACTCTGAAGAATGGCATTGATAATGATCTGTGGGAATTACTCTTTAAGGTGGTAAAAGAACAAAGCATTAATGGAGATAAAGAATACCAATATTTGCTGCGAAACCTGTGGGTTTTTGAATATGTAGACCCTCAAGGAAATTGGTTTGCGTTGAATCCGCTGTTGATGGAAACTGACAAATTTAAGCTGTGGCAGCAGCAAAATTATTAAGATTATGGTAAACTCAAATCTAGCCGAAGATATTGCAGCCGAAAATGAGCGGTCGCTCTCTACATTGGTACGGACTATCGCCCGCTTTCAAGGAAAGTTTTCTTTAACTATAGTGCGCTGCAATTATGCTAGCTTGCGTTCTGCAATGCTGGAAAAACTGCGCGCTCGCTCGACAGTTGAATATCAAGAATTAGTCCTTGAGCCTGCTACTAAAATACTTCATCAAACTATTCTCAATGCCGTCCAGCAGCAACCACCGAAAGCTTTAATAGTTGTGGGCATAGAATCGGTGGTTGCTCTTGATGACCTGTTAGCGGGGGCTAATAGAGCGCGAGATCAATTCAAGCAAGATTTTGCTTTTCCGTTGATATTATGGGTGACGGATCCGGTACTGTCTAAATTCAGTCGATCGGCGAATGATTTGAAGTCTTGGTCTCCTCCTCCAATTCAGTTTACCATGCCGCCCGATGATTTGATGAATTTGTTACAACAACAAACCAGTCAAGCTTTTGCTGATGTTGATAATTTCAAATTAGATGACTGCGAAATGGAGTTGCTGGAGAATGATTTGCTAAATGCAGCATTAGACCAGGAATTACAAGCTAGTTGGCAATTTATTCGCGGTTTAGTTGAATTTCAGAAAAATCAAATAGATTTAGCCCTCGAACATTATCAGCAAAGTTGGACATTTTGGCAGGAAACTCGCCACTTAGAAAGACAAGGAATTGTTTGCCATAAAATTGCTCAAGCTTACAACCGCAAAGCTGAATTGCACCGGGCAGGAAATCAAGATTATTGGCAAGAAGCTAGAAAGTATTTACAACAATCTCTGGAGAGTTTTGAGCAAGCACAGCTACCTGATTTAGGTGCGAAATGTATTAGCGAACTTGGCGAAGTGCTACGGCGTTTAGCAGCTTGGGAAGAGTTGCAAAGTTTAGCTAAAAAAGCCTTAGAAATGCACGAAATTTACGGCACTCCGAGTCAAGTAGCTGAAGATTACGGCTTTTTGGCTGAGGTGGCGCTGCAACAATCTCAGTGGGAAAAAGCTTGCGAATCGGCTAAATTAGCATTGTCGGTTTTGGCACAAGCAGGAATAAATAAAAAAGAGACTGGTTTGTATCTGCTACTTTTGGCAAAAGGGCAGCGAAATCTTATCCCCTGTTCGACAGTTAACCCCCCCCTTGCTAAGGGCGGGAGTGAGTGTGTATTTTCCCCAATTGAGATTATAGAAATTTTAACACAAGCGAAAGTAATTACCCAACCTGAAGAGGATGTGCAGCTTTATCTAAGAATTTTAGAAGAGTTGAGAACTCTCTATTTTGAGCAAGGCGAATATTTAAAAGCATTTGATATCAAACTCGAACAACAAGCAGTTAAAAGCAAATATGGATTGCAAGCTTTTATTGGTGCCGATCGCTTGCAGCCTCCGCAACAAATAATTGATATCGGTTTAGAATCAGGTCACTCACAAGCTGAAATTGTTGAGGAAATTGAAGCCGCTTCCGGGCGGGCGCAGGATATTAAACGGATAATTCAGCGGATAGGTACACCTGCTTCCAAGCTGACAATTATTCATGGACAGTCGGGAGTAGGAAAAAGTTCGATTATTCAAGCCGGGTTAGTTCCAGCCCTGCAACTTACCACTTTTGACGCGCGGGACGTATTGCCTGTTTTATTGCAGTCTTATCACGATTGGGCGAGGGATTGCGGTCAGTGTTTGCGAGCGGGAATTAAAAAAATAAAAGGTGAGAGTTTATCTACTCCTATTGACACGCCGACAGCTATTCTGGAACAGTTGCGACTGAATCAAAATCGCAATTTATTGACGGTACTAATTTTTGACCAGTTTGAGGAATTTTTCTTTGCTTATCCAGACCAAACTAGCAGGAGAGAGTTCTATGATTTTTTGGCTGAATGTTTAAATGAGATTGGTGAACTCAAAATTATCCTGTCGCTGCGGGAAGATTATCTTTTCTACTTGTTAGAATGGAATCGCGCCAGCAATTTGTCAATTATTGATAACGACATTCTCAATAAAAAAATCTGCTATTACTTAGGTAAATTTTCGATTCCCGATGCGAAAGTTGTTCTCCAAACCTTAACAAAACGCTCTCAACTTGACTTATCCGAAGATTTGGTAAACGCGCTGGTAGAAGATTTAGCAGGTGAAGTGCGCGAAGTGCGGCCGATTGAGTTCCAAATTGTGGGAACGCAACTAGAAAAACGGCAGATTACTCGACTGACTGAATATCAGCAACTAGGCAGTCAGGCTAAGGTCAAACTGGTTGAGGAATTTTTAGCAGAAGTTATCGCCGACTGCGGCCAGGAGAATAAAGATATTGCCGAACTTGTCTTGTACTTGCTGACGGATGAAAACAACACTCGTCCTCAGAAAACTCTGGCTGAGTTAGCAGCAGATTTAGGAACAGAGTCAAAAAGATTAGATTTGGTTTTAGAGATTGTCGTTAAATCGGGATTGGTGTTAGAAGTGCCAGCAACTCCGATTGAACGTTACCAACTTGTCCACGATTATTTAGTGCCTTTTATCCGCAAACACCGCGGTGCGGAATTACTAGACTTACGCCAAAAGCTCAAGCAGACTGAAACTGAAAATCAGATATTAGCAGAGGCGCGGCAGGAAGCAGAACAGTTGTTAGCAACAGCACAGAAATTGACAGAATTAGAGCGATCGGCAAGTGATGCTTTGAGACTGTTTGAGTTCCACAATAACCAAATAGATGCTTTAATCTCAGCCGTGAAGACTGGGAAAGAACTGAAAGCTACAATCAAAGACGTTCGTTCCCTTGCAGATTACCCGATATCTACTCCCCAGATTGCCCTCAACCAGATTCTCGACAACATCCGAGAACAAAATCGGTTGAAAGGAGATAAAGGTTCGGTATCGAGTGTCAGTTTTAGTCCTGACGGCAAATACATCGCTACGGCATCAGATGACAAAACAGCCCGGTTGTGGGATTTAAGAGGCAAGCTGATACAAGAATTTAAAGGACATCAAGGTAGGGTAAATAGTGTCAGTTTTAGTCATGGCGGCAAATACATCGCTACGGCATCAGGGGACAAAACAGCCCGGTTGTGGGATTTAACAGGCAAGCTGATACAAGAATTTAAAGGACATCAGGAGGGGGTAAATAGTGTCAGTTTTAGTCCTGACGGCAAATACATCGCTACGGCATCATCGGACAATACAGCCCGGTTGTGGCAAATCAGAAGTTTAGATGAAATGCTGGTGCAAGGCTGCGATTGGCTGCGCGACTATTTGCAGAATAATGCTGATGAAAGCGATAAACACCTCTGCGATGAGATTAGTGCTCAGAAAAAATGATTAGCCAATCAGTCGGTAGGTGCAAATAAACTTTAGCGTGTAACAGGATGTAAAGCGATCGCAACTTTTGCGATTACTGCGTTTCATCTCAAATCCGGTAGCATCGGAATTAATATTACCCACAGCCAGAAAACCGCCAGTGCCCAAGGCGTGTCAACTTAAGCTTTTTGTCCGCCATTCCTCCCGCCCACCCGGCAGTCCGCCAGGGAATGAATTCCCTGTCTAATAGCGAAAGTCCTCTAAAAGAGGACTAATGAATTATTCAGTCCTCTTTTAGAGGACTTTCGCTTTGAGGCAGGGGTTTCAACCCCTGTCGGACTATCGGTTTAACGAACCAAACCACCTAATCTTCCGCAATTCCCCTATAGCAGCGGCCAAATGTGCTAACGTACAATCAAAAATCCCCCATCTTCAACTATCGCGAGACAGATAACCGTGTTCGCTCAAGCACCTCCAACTCCCAATTACAAATGGTTTAGCTGCATTTCTAGGACTGTTTTCACCGCATTGTGCCTGTTGCCCATTTTCAGCGCTGCGGGATACGCCCAAACTCCCCAAAATAGACCCATCAAAATCGGCGTGGTGCAGCGGTTTGGCACCAAAGCAACCGACAAACTGACGCTGAAAGCATTACCGGGCGACAGCTTAACATTGAGTTACAAAACTCCTCAAGGCATAGAAACCAAAACGGCTGCTAGCGTCAAGTTAGAAATAGCCCCGAAACCGCTGGAAGCGCCATTAGTAGAAGAACGAGTTGTTCTGAGCTCCCACCGCAGTTTCGAGAGTGCAGAAGATAGCGCCAATCAGTGGCGCGCCCAGGGAATTGATGTAGAAATTGCTCAACCTTTTCGCTGGCAAGTTTGGGCGAAAAGAGATACTTACAACTCTCCTTTGGTGCGGCGCTGGCTGTTGCAAAGTTTGCAAGCTCAAGGGAACACAACAGCTTTTTTGGATTCCAAAGTTTTTAAACAAGTACCCCAGGCATTTTGGGTTTTAAACGGCTTTCGTTTCAACCGCCATGAGTTGGATGTGACGGCCGGGAAAAATGTGATTGAGGTATTGGAACAAACCACCCAAGAGGCGACAGCTACTGAACCCGAAAAAGCTATTCAACAAACTCGCCGTTATGGCGGCAGTTTGCACCTGCAAAAAAATGCTTACGGCACTTATACTTTGGTGAATAAAGTGCTGACGGAAACTTATTTGCGTGGTGTTGTTCCTCACGAAATTGGGGCTTTTTCGCCTTACGCTGCGATTGTCGCTCAAACTATTTTGGCGAGAACCTACGCCCTGAGAAATTTGCGCCGTTTTGCTGTGGATAATTATGAGTTGTGCGCTGATGTTAACTGCCAAGTTTATCACGGTTTAACTGAGGTTTACCCGCAAAGTGATAAGGCGATCGCCCAAACGAGCGGTTTGGTGCTAACTTACGAAAATCAGCTAGTAGACGCGCTCTATTCCGCTTCTAGCGGCGGCGTGACAGCCTCTTTTAACGATGTGTGGCAGGGCGCGGAACGTCCATATTTGCGATCGATCGTCGATTCCCCTAATAATATTTGGGATTTGTCCAAGCAGAGTTTGTCTGACGAAAACAACCTCCGCCGCTTTCTCAGTTTGGAAAAAGGGTTTAATGAGGAAAAAGAAGATACTTTTCGGTGGCGCGAACCAGCTTCTTTGACAGCTATTGGTGGATTTCTCAAACAGTATCTTCAGAAGAAACAGCACCCGCTGGCTAATCTTAAAACTGTCACTCAAGTGGAAGTGGTGGAAAGGTCGCCTGCAGGTCGAGTTTTGAAAATGAAGGTTCAAACTGACTTGGGCCCCATCGATATCGACAAAGACGAGATTCGCAATGCTTTTTACCCCCCGATCAGCACGCTTTTTTACCTAGAACCCATTTACAATCCAGACAAAACTCTCAACGGTTATGCTTTTGTCGGAGGCGGTTTCGGGCACGGGGTGGGAATGAGTCAGACTGGTTCTTACAATTTGGCTAATTTGGGCTGGAATGGATCTCAAATTCTGGGGTTTTATTTTCCCGGCGCTCAAGTTGTGCCGCTCAGCGATAACATTACATTTTGGCGCGAATAGTCGATCGCAGTCGGCCTAAGAGTCGGCGATTTAAATCATCGCCACTACACAAACAAAGCCCGCCTTTGCGGACTAAATATCAGCCGTAAAACTTTTAGATTTTAGACTTTGGATTCTAGATTGGTTTCACAGTTAATCTAAAATCTGCCATCTAAAATCTAAAATTATTTGGTCAGCTATCTGCTCCAACAGCTATGAATTCATAGCTGGGAGTGACAGACTGCTGGCGGCTTTGTTGCAATGTTAGACACAGAAACCCGGTTTCTTAACATAATTGCCGTATTTCAGCTTAATTCTGGAAACGAGAAACCGGGTTTCTTAGGGTATCACGCAGAGCGTCCTTTCTTAGTAGAGCGCTTCTTCTTGGTGAGTTTCGATCGTACAGTCAGACTTGGGATAGGCGACGCAGGTGAGGACAAATCCGGCCTCGATTTGGTCATCGTCCAAGAAAGATTGGTCGGATTGGTCAACTTCGCCTTTGGTGATTTTGCCGGCGCAGGTGGAGCAAGCTCCAGCGCGGCAAGAGTAGGGGAGGTCGAGTCCTGCTTCTTCAGCAGCATCAAGAATGTAAGTATCGTCATCAACGTCAATGGTCTGGTTAATTCCTTCGGCTTCGCTGATGAGGGTAACTTTGTAAGTTGCCATGCACTAAATCCTCTCAAAAATTCAACAAGATTGATAATTTTTCCTAATGCAAACTTCAAGGCTCTATTAGCTTTGAGGTTAGGTCTTAGGTTCGTTCCCTCTATGATAGTAGGGGATAGAAGGGAGGTTGACACACTTATTTACAAAACATTTGAATGGGATTAGTTATAACTTTTTCTAATTTCATCTTGATTACTTATACCTATCTTGGGTTCAGCCTTGTGATACTGTTGCCGCAAGACTTGCGCTAAATAATCCGGTTTCTAGGAAAAATCCTGTTTTGAGCCCTACAGTACAAAAACCGGGTTGTTGGTATGCGGTGTGTCGATCGAGTTTCAGCAAAACTTGCTACAAGGCAAGTCCCTGCAGGCGGTGAAATGTATAGTTAGATCGCATCAAGACTTGGGTGTTGAAGGCTCGATCGAATAAATCGCACCACAACCACAGCTTAAAATCGGGGCGATAGAACCCTAAAGCCCTGCACCGCAAGTCTGTAACTATCTAAAATCTTAAATCTCAAATCCCATGACTAATATTGATACTCGCTTTGGTTTTTCGGTTAATTCTCCAATTCGCGTGGGGATTGTGGGTACTGGTTTTGCCGCTAAGTTGAGGGCCGAGACAATTCAAGCTGATGGGCGATCGCACTTGGTAGCGGTTGCCGGCCACAGCCCAGAGAAAACCGCAGCATTTTGTCAAGGGTTCGGGGCAGAAGCTGCGGTTTCTTGGCGCAAGCTGGTAGAAAGAGACGATTTAGATTTGGTTATTGTCTGTACGGTGAACCGGGATCACGGGGCGATCGTCCTGGCCGCGCTAGAAAATGACAAGCACGTTGTGGTCGAATATCCTCTATCTTTAGACGTATCTGAAGCAGAAAGGGCGATCGAACTTGCCGCCCAAAAGCAAAAACTCCTCCACATCGAACACATCGAACTGTTAGGCGGTTTGCACCAAGCAATCAAAGAATCTTTGCCATTAATCGGTAAAGTTTTTTACGCCCGCTACCTTACTATTACTCCTCAACATCCAGCCCCGCAGCGGTGGACTTATCAACATTCCCTCTTTGGCTTTCCGTTAGTTGGTGCAATTTCGCGACTGCACCGATTTACTGATTTGTTCGGGGAAGTGGCAAGCGTTAACTGTCAAGCTCAATTTTGGGACACCCAGCCGGATTTCTACAAAGCTTGTTTGTGCAACGCACAGTTGCGCTTTGCCAATGGCATTGTGGCTGAAGCTGTTTATGGAAAAGGAGAGACTTTTTGGCAGTCGGAAAACATTTTTACCATCTACGGAGAAGCAGGAACGCTGGTTTTTACTCCTGAATCCGGTCAATTAATTCAGGGAGAAAATCGGCACAACATCAAAGTAGGGACGCGGCGCGGTTTGTTTGCCAAAGACACCGATATGGTGTTGGAATATTTGTCAAACGGTACGCCTTTGTACGTGAATAATGCTAGTAGCTTGTACGCTTTGAAAGTGGCAGACGCTGCGAGGCGATCGAGCGAAACCGGGCAAAATGTGGCGCTAAGGAGTGCGTAAGTCCTCGAATACTTCCTTTATTTATTAGCCGGCTCATGCGGACGAGAGTTTGACTTGCAGAGCGGTTTCAACCACCTCTTTCATAAAGGAGGTAAAGAACTTTTAACTCGCTCTATATTGGAGAGTCAATGAAATCCTACTGGGAAAATCTTCACTTAAATTCAGAAAATATCGGCTTAATCTACGGTTTTTTGGGCGTAGTTGGATTTAGCTTGACATTACCAGCAACCAGAGCCGCTGTGATAGATTTAGACCCGCTTTTTGTAGGTTTAGGACGCGGATTAGTAGCAGCTATACTAGCAGCATTTACTCTGCGGATAACGCATCAACCCATTCCCTCAAAACAGCAACTTGGGAGTTTATTAGTTGTCGGATTGGGAGTTGTTTTGGGATTTCCGGTACTATCGGCTTGGGCAATGCAGCAAGTACCTGCCGCGCACGGTGCTGTGGTGTTAGGATTGTTGCCTTTAGCAACAGCGATAGCAGGGTTTTTGCGAGCTGGCGATCGCCCTGATTTCAGCTTTTGGATTGCGAGCATTGTCGGTAGTACAACCGTTGTTGTTTTTGGAATTATTAGTGGCGCTGGCCAGCTTCATCCCGCAGATTTAGCTTTGTTTGGAGCTGTAATTGCTGCTGCTTTGGGCTATGCTGAAGGTGGGCGATTAGCTTTGAGTTTAGGTGGATGGCAAGTGATCTGTTGGGCATTGGTGATTGTAGCTCCTTTCGAGGTTTTGCCAACAATATTTGTGGTCTTTAAACAAGGGTTGATAGCTTCACCGATAGCCTGGTTCGGTTTTGCTTATGTAAGTGTTATTAGTCAATTTATCGCATTTTTTGCCTGGTATCATGGTATGGCAATGGGTGGAGTTGCTCGGGTAGGTCAAATTCAGTTATTGCAACCATTTTTGACGCTCCTGGCTTCGGCAATTTTGCTTGGTGAAACCCTGGAGCCGATCGCCCTAGTCACGGCCTGTTTGGTTGTTGCTAGCGTAGCTGCGGGTAAAAAAGCATCAATTAAGCGGGCAGAAGATTTGTGAGGCGAGCGCTTTCTGAACAGGCTGCTAACTCCAATCATTGACTTTCACATATCGATACCATCTAACGACAGATGTAAAGCGAAAACTATTTGTGTTAAATACTAGCAATCAACTGAATTTTTAAGAGAAAAGTAATGTTAGATATTGATGAAATGAGCTCAAAAGAAATACACGAGCTGCTACACCAAGTAGGATACGGTCATCTGGGCTGCATACACGAAGGCAAACCCTACGTGATGCCAATGAATTATTATCTCGAAGGTTCGGACATCTACCTGTTTACAACCGAAGGCATGAAGACTCATGACATAGAGGCGAATCCAGAAATCTGCCTACAGGTTGAAGAAATACACGATCCGCTTCATTGGCGCAGCGTGATTGTGAATGGTCGAGCCTCGCGCCTCACAGTTCAGGAAGACATCGATCGGGCAATGCACTTGATCAAAGAGCGCAATCCAACGCTCTCACCTGCTATCAATCGAACCTGGATTGATGCTCAGGGACGTTCCGAAGTGATCGCAATCTACCGCATCGACGCGAGTGAAATGAGCGGACGCACGACTGATGGAGTCAGCAGTCGCTAAGAACCGAGATATCTCAAACGTTCTAGGATGAATGAACTTTATGCGATCGCCATTGATACAGATGCCATTGTCATTAAGCAGCCCGGTGATTGTGATGTGAATGAAATGATCGTCCGTCCGACACGTCCAGAAATTGAGAGTAATAGGAAAACATCATGAAACAGCGAAAACTCGGTAATCAAGGATTAGTGGTTTCGGAACTAGGACTGGGCTGTATGGGTATGTCCGAGTTCTACGGCATAGCCGATGAGTCAGAATCGATCGCCACCATTCATCGCGCCTTAGAGCTAGGCGTGACTTTCCTCGACACGGCTGATATGTACGGTGTCGGTCACAACGAGGAGTTGGTAGGCAAAGCAATTAAAGGGCATCGAGATCGAGTCATTATCGCCACCAAGTTTGGCAATGTACGCGGTAGCGACGGCAGCTTTAAGGGCGTGAATGGCAAACCCGAATATGTCCGCTCTTGCTGTGATGCCAGCCTCAAGCGTCTGGGCGTAGATACGATCGATCTTTACTATCAGCACCGAGTCGATCCAAACACTCCCATCGAAGAAACCGTAGGTGCAATGGCAGAGCTAGTGCAAGCCGGGAAAGTTCGCTACCTTGGCCTTTCCGAAGCCGCGAGCGCCACGATCCGCCGTGCCCAAGCAGTGCATCCTATTTCGGCACTCCAGACTGAATATTCGCTGTGGAGCCGGGAGCCAGAATCCGAGATTTTGCCCACCTGCCGAGAGCTAGGGATTGGGTTTGTGCCTTATAGCCCTCTGGGGCGCGGGTTTCTCACAGGCAAAATCAAGAGCCTCGACACATTATCTGAGGGAGACTATCGGGCCGAGCGATATCCTCGCTTTCAAGGCGATAATCTCCAGCAAAATCTGGAATTAGTCGAGCAGATAGAGCAGATGGCCGCCGCTAAGGGTATCAAAGCTGGACAGTTAGCCCTGGCTTGGGTGTTAGCGCAGGGCGACGACATTGTGCCAATTCCAGGCACCAAACGCCGCACCTATTTAGAAGAAAACATTGCAGCGGCTGCTGTGACGCTGACTCCAGCAGAACTAGACCAGCTCGCCAAAGCCCTGCCATTAGGCATTGCAGTGGGCGATCGCTACCCCGATATGAGTACCGTCAATCGTTAGGAATTGGGGCGAGTAAAGTATTCTTAACTACGGCTAAATTTTTGATTCAGGAGCGATAAATCATGTCAAAACTTATTGTTTGGGGAACACCCGTCAGTACCTATGTCCGTACCGTCCGGCTGCTGCTTGAGGAAATAGGCGCAGACTATACCCTCCAAAGCGTTGATATCTTCAATGGTGAAAGCCAGTCCCCAGAGTACCTGGCTAAGAATCCCTTTGGGAAAATTCCCACCCTAGAAGTAAATGGCGAACTGCTTTATGAAACGGCTGCTATTACCGAATACCTGGATGCCACTTTAGGCGATCGCAAATTTAGCTTTTCCGATCCAATGCTTCAAGCTCGGATGCGTCAAATCATGGCGATTATTGATAGCTATTTCTATGGCCCTGCGATTACCACCATTGTGATTCAGCGATTGATTGTGCCGAGTCAGGGGGGTAACACAGATGAGGCTAAAGTCAAAAATGCGATCGCGCCTGCACAAAAGGCTATAGAGGCGATCGAGTCGCTAGCTACGCCTAGCCCCTATCTGCTCGGCAGCCAAGCGAGCATTGCTGATTTCTATCTGATTCCTATCTTTATCTACCTTTCCCAAACTCCAGAATTTGAAGTGATTACGGCTCAAACGCCAAAACTACGGACGTGGTGGGATCAGGTTAGCCTGTTGCCCAACGTCAAAAAAGTGTGCGCGTAATTGCAGTCAAGATGAAGCGGTTTTAGGGGAACAAATCAGCGTGTCGGCTCCCGATGGTAGCGTAACAATGAAAATTATGTCAGTCTTGACGGTTTTAATCGGTCAAGAACCGACTTGAGGAAGTTTAATGCAAGCCGATCAATGCAGTGGAGATTGCTGGGCTTGCAATTTGTAGATAATGCCGATGCCGATCCTCGGACTGATGGAGTGGACGTGTTTACCAAGCAGGAACACTTTGTCAGGGACTATAGCAAAAGCATTGGTCAGGAATGGAGTTATAAGGGATATACCGTAGATAAATTTCGCTATCCAGACGAGCTGTGGCTACCAGAAACATTACATGGGGCTACCTGGGTCTTCCTGCGTCGCATTCAGGGAAAGCGTTTTCTTATATCTCACCGGAATGTTTGTCGATTATATCGAGAACTTTGTGTTGAACGTCTAATTGAGATTGTACTTAATATTAATGCCTATATGGGTGTGAATCGGCTTTTCATCCCATGAGGAGGGTCGAGATTGTGGAAGACGTGCGATCGCTATTTGATGACCAATAGATGTAGTGTTTGAAAAGTGATACTCATGTTAAAAAAATTAAAAACTATTACTCTTTCCACTCTTCTGGCCTTAGGAACAGCTACGCTGGGTTCTACAGCACCTCTCCCTAGTCCTAATAATCAAGGGGATTATATGGGAAGAGCTTATCATACTTATTGGGAAGTCGTAGATCCAGACCCAAATGGGTTAAATTGTCGCATGACAAATTCTTCTTTTGAAGAACTTATGCGTGCTGACAACCGCACTCCATTTGAGTTTTTTAATTGGTCTTTAGTTGGTGCCTTAAAACAGGGACAGCGTTTTGAAAGCTTTCCTAGTAATGCTGCTGGTACTTTCAACGATACCAGGGGTTTACCTTGGCTTTTTGTAGGAAAAAGCTACCCTGCTGGTGCAGCGCAAGGTTGTTTCGTTCGCGCTAATAGTCAATTTGTCAAACCAGTAGAGATGTCATCGACTCGCGTACAACCCCAAGCGAGTCAACCGCTTACAAGTTCCACAGCGCTGCCGATGAAGCTTGGTTTTGACGAAGGATTTGGATCGATTGTAGTACCAGAAAGCGATACCACAGCATCGGCGTATGGAGGACGCTTAAGGCGATATGACGTTCACATTGCCAAAATGTTTGAAGTCACCCACTTTATGTGTCAACAAGAGAATTTAACACCGGGTATTACTTGGAATTACGCGGCTGGAGCTGGCAGGATTAATATGGGAAGTTTTGAAATAACCTGCCGACTTGCTAATCAAATAGCTAGTGCCTATGGTTTAGGTAAGTCGGAACCTACGAATGTGACTTTTTCGGCTGGTGAAGTAGGTCGCCCCGCTGTCAGAAGTTTCAACATTCCCATCCTAGATATTACAGGTGATAAAGTACCACGCTGGGTGAGTTTTGTGCAGGGATTTCAGCCAGCGAGGAGGTAGGGCGAACACAGATAATATGCTCTACTGTCACTTAGAGCAATGTACCTTAATAAAATAGTTGAGAGGAGTTTATGCCGATAAAAATATTTTTATTTTCCCCCAAACAAAAAGCGCCCCTATTTCTAGGAGCGCTTTTTGTCAATCAAAAGCTAAAACTTAGCCGTTGATCGAAGGAGCAACCAAAGCTACGGGAGTGGTTTCACCAGCAGCCAAGTCGAGAGGGAAGTTGTGAGCATTGCGCTCGTGCATTACTTCCATACCCAAGTTAGCGCGGTTGATCACATCAGCCCAAGTATTGATGACACGACCTTGAGAGTCGATAATCGATTGGTTGAAGTTGAAACCGTTCAAGTTGAAAGCCATCGTGGAGATACCCAAAGC